>DAIRED010000097.1:2698-8013 GCA_036795795.1 Thermoplasmatota archaeon
TGGCCGGATTACCTGATGACGTACGATGGCTCAACATTCAGCAAGACATATTCAAGCACGTATGGAAAACTCAGGCATGGCCAGTGGAAACCCGACGGTTCATATGCCGTCGTGACATGCTCGGATGGCACCGCTTACAAGTTCGACGGAGCGCTCGCTCCCGTTGCGAGCAGCGCGCCGGCTTTCATGTACCCGTACTGGCACCCAGACGGCTCAGCATGCCTGATGCTCGCGCACGACAAAATATACATATACGATGGAACGTCGATTACGATGAAAGCAGCAACGCCAGGAGGCATGAGGGCATACGGCATCGATTGGTACAAGCCCGGCGGATTCTACCTCTTGACGAGTGACGATGGGCAGATGATGAAGTACTTCCCGGACTCCAATACGTTCTTGACCGTGGATGGGGGGGTGCCTGATAAACTGTATGGCACGGAGTGGCGGCCGAACGACGTTTATTCGCTCGTCATCGGCGAGGATGGCAACGTCTTCAAATACACCGCCCCGCTGCTGACGCAGATCCCGACAAGCTCGTCCTTAAAAATGCGCGACCTTGATTGGAGCCCGGACGGAAGCGAGTGCCTATTCATCGGTAACAGCCTCACATCGCCCGTGGTAAATGTTTTGATGAAGTATGAAACAGCGACTTCAACCTTCACAACGTTGTATGAGATCTCAAGCACACCATCGAGCTATTTCATGAAAATCAAATGGTGCCCCGATGGTAATTACGCGATTATCGGAAGCATGGCTGGCAGGTTGTACAAATACAGCGATGCCGGAGGACTTGAGCTATTGGCCGTTCCACCAGGGTACCAAGAGGCCATCTACTGGGATATCTCCTGGCAGCCGGACAACAATCCTGCCACCCCACAATATGAGGGACTTGCCATTATCACCGCAAGGAATCCTTGGGGCGATTTCATAATGACATACGACGGGACGGCCTTCTCAATAACCCCTATGGGAACATCTGGCCAATCACACTTTGTCTCATGGAGACACGATGGGGCATATGCGATTGTAACCACCTCGTTGGGTACGGCGTACGGCTTCGATGGCGACCTTTTGTGGCAGTTCCAGAGCGATGCGTCTGATTTGATAGTGCCTTATTGGCTTGAAGACGATTCAAGGTGCCTGCTACTATCGCATACCGAACTCTACATCTTCGACAGCGTTCAGGAAAAGGTCACATTGGCCACGGCAACGCCAGGCGGGATAACAGGGTACTCTCTCGCTTGGTATGAATTAGGAGGTTTCTTCATGATTACCTGCGACAACGGCCAAATGCTGAAATATTTCCCCGAAAGCAATAAATTCATTTCCATCGACAGCGGGGTTCAGGACAAACTCTATGCCAGTGAATTCAAGCCGTGTGACAACTATGCTTTCGTGATTGGCGAAGAGGGCCGGATTTACAGATATGTCGAACCGCTCATCAACCAACTTCCGTCAATGACATCGATAAGGATGTGGGACATGGATTGGCGGCCGGATGGCTCGTACTGTCTGTTGGTAGGAAACGCGCAAACGTCACCTGTAACGAACGTCATCTGGACATTCGATGGTACGGACTTCCAGCTTATATACTCGGGGGAAACCGCTTTGTCATCCTTCTTCAGAGCCGTAGAGTGGTGCCCCGACGGTAGCTATGCACTCATCACCAGTATGGGCGGTCGGATTTACAAGTACGATGCAGTTACTGGGCAAGTTGACCCTGAATTCTACAGCCTTTATGAAGATCGTGGAGCATACTACTACGACCTCTCATGGCAACCCGATACAACTCCGCTCACACCGGACTATGACGGCACTGTACTCGTCACTGCCCACAATTCATGGGGCGCGGATTTCATGCTTGCATACGATGGTATGACGTTCACAAAGACGTACCTTGGAACAATCAGCGATTTCTACCATGTCGAATGGCGTCACGATGGAGTGTATGCCTTGGTCACTTCGTCGGAAGGAGGTGCCTACATCTTCGATGGGAGCATACTGACAGCGGTCACGAGCGCAGCCAATGATTTACTTGTGCCCTATTGGTACGATGACGATTCGAAGTGCCTGCTGCTGTCCCATGACAACATCTACTTGTACGATCCCACTACTGAGTCGGTTGAATATCTCTGTTCCACGCCAGGACACATCCGAACATACAGCGCGGATTGGAACGAAGTTGGCGGATATTTCCTGATAAGTTGCCAATGCGGGCAAATGCTGAGATACTCGCCATCGGGTCAAACATTGACGCTTGTGGATTGCGAGCTTCAGGACAACCTTTACGTCACGGAATGGGCTCCTGGTGGGGGATATGCGCTCGTGCTTGGACTAAATGGGAATGTTTACACATACAAGTGAAGCGTAACGCCAAAACCTTTCTATCGTTATCAATTTTCGTATTTCATTCGGACAATGATTCTTACAGGCCATGCTATTATAGAGTGTCATTACTTTTCTGGCGGTCGGGATTATTCCGGGGAAGGCGCAATCGTCTGCCCGCACCCCGCGCACTCCACGCTCTCCGGCACGCACGCGGCGTGGTACCAGCGCCCGCAGCCGCACTCTGCCCGCGAATCGTCCTTCTTGATTACCTTACCGCAGGCGGCGCACCTGCGCTTCCTTCCCGTCGGCGGCTCGTCGCCGACGCCCAGCACCTTGAACATTATGCCCCAGAAGAGCAGAATCCATGCCATGAAGATGAAGATGCCCGCGTTGTTGTGCGTCCACAGGAGCGCTTCAGAGCCGTAGTGCACTCCGACGACGACGATTATGGTCATCCTGATGACGTTGGCGTACCAGGCCATCACGACGCCGACCAGTAGCAGGGCCGCGACGCGTCTGTCGAACTTCTTGTACTCTATCGCGACGAACGCGCCGAACGCCGAGATGAAAATCGTAACGGAGTACAGCCCCGTGCACGACAGCCCGATGGAGACGGCCTGGCGGAAGCCGTCCCCGTCGATGTAGTTGATGATGTTGTGCGCGTTCGGGTCGAGCCAGTTGTCTACGCCGAAGAGGGACAGCATCCCTGAGGTCGGGCGCGTCAGCAGCCACTCTGTCCAGGGCGTGTCGGTCGCCGACAGGTTGGCGTCGGTCAGGGCGCCGTACTCCATCTCGTACAGCGTCGTGGGCAGCACCAGTATCGCGAACAGGAATGCGAAGAACAGGAAAGCGAAGTCCCGCTCGGCGGCGAATTTCTGGGGGATGTAATTGTAGGCCAGCATCGTCGCCCCAAGCAGCAGCGCCACGTAGTCGTTGCTCCCCAGCTGCAGCTCGCCCGTCCGAACCAGGTTGTAGGTCACGACGAGCACGATTGCCGCGACGCCGGCGACGGGCATCAGGTCCATCAGCCTTCCGTTCAGCGTCGCCCTGTGGATGAGCTTCCCGGCGAGGTTGTCGGACGGCTCCCTGTCAGATTTCTCCGCCCCGCCGTAGCCCCAAGCCAGAATACCCAGGCCGATGGCGAACAATGCGACGCCGGCGAGTCTGTTGAGGTGGCTCAGCAGAATCATCACGTCCAGGCCGGCGAATAGGAAGACCAGCCCGACCAGCAGCACCATGCGCCCGCCGCGCATCTAACCCTCCCGCATCAGCTCCCGAAGGCCGTCCTCGAGCTTCACCTTCGGCTCGTAACCGAGGAGCCGCCGCGCCTTGTCGATGGTTGGGTAGCTGTGCTTTATGTCCCCCTCGCGGGGCTTCCCGTGGGAGATGCCTATGTCCGAGTCCGACAGCTTGACGATGGTCTCCGCGAGGCCGTTTATCGTCACCTTCGAGCCGGTCCCGCAGTTGAAGACCTGGCCGACCGCGCCTTTCTTGCTGGCAGCCAGCTCGATGAAGTGCACGACGTCCGAGGCGCTCACGAAGTCGCGCGTCTGCTTGCCGTCGCCGTGGATGGTGATGTCCCGCCCACGCTTGGCGTTCTCGATGAAGCGCGTGATGGCCCCGCTGTAGGAGCTGTGCGGGTCCTGGCGGGCGCTGTATATATTGAACGGGCGCACTACCGTGGCCGGCAGGTCCAGGTGCTCGTGGAAGTGCATCGCGTACCACTCGCCGCCCAGCTTGCTCCAGCCGTACGGGCTGATTGGCGTGAGCGGATGGGTCTCGTCGATGGGGAGCTTCACGGGGTTCCCGTAGACCGCCGCGGAGCTGACGTAGACGAAGCGCTTCACGCCGGCGTCCAGCGCCGCCCCGAGGAGCTTGCTGGTGCCCATCACGTTGTTCTCGGTGTATCTGTCAGGGTGCTTGATGGACTCCTCGACGCTGATGAAAGCCGCGCAATGGATGACGACGTCCGCGTCCTTGAGAAGGTGGACCATGAGCTGCTGGTTCTTGATGTCCCCCTCGACGGTGACCTCTGCGACGCGCGGGTAGAGCGGCTTGACCAAATCGACGCCGAC
This sequence comes from Thermoplasmatota archaeon, assembly GCA_036795795.1. Lineage (GTDB taxonomy): Archaea > Thermoplasmatota > Thermoplasmata > SG8-5 > DAIRED01 > DAIRED01. The sequence goes on from DAIRED010000097.1 coordinate 7,105, forward strand.
GACCTCCCCGCGCCTGGCGTAGTGCTCGACCAGGTACGACCCGAGCTGGCCGGCGGCGCCGGTGACGAGGAGCTTCATGTTTTGGACAATGTTCAGCTCGATATATATAACCTTTGGGCCGCATTTACTGCATAACGGATTACCATAAGTATATTATAATCCATAAATCACTATAGATTAAGAATGTGGGATATATTAAAAGCGGGATTTACGATTGTCATGGGGGTCGTGATCTCGTTCGGGTCGTGGCCCGTCTCGACCAATGCGGGAGGAAGTGGAAACGAGTTCTCCTCTGACCTATGCCCTTACCCGTCGTATCCCAACGACATTCAGCCAGCTACTGGCCTCTGGGTCGAGAAGGACAAGATATCTGGCGACATCACGCTTCACTGGATTGACGCGAATGCTGGCTCCGTGGCCTACGACGTCTTCTATACTCATAACAAATACGCCTGGGATTTCGCATCGCCAAACGCGACGACGACGGTAGGCGCGAGCTCGTGGACGCACGCGGGCGCCTGCAACGACGGGCTGAACTGGTTCTACATCGTCAGACCCGCAGGAGGGGCGGACAACTCGACGATGGGCTACAAGATTGTAGTCACCCTTCCATACAACGACCCGGCATTGAAGACGAACATCTACTGGGTCTCGCTGCCGTACAATACCACCTATTATAAGGATATCAGATCCGTGATAGTCGACATCGAGGGCGGGACGACTGGTGCGGACAGGGATTATATCACGTCCTGCATGGTATGGAATTACACCAATCAGAACGGGGTCGGCATGATTCGGGGCGCACTGGGTTGGACCGGCGGGAACGTCGCGCTGCAACCCGGCATGGCCATATGCCTGAACCGGGCGGGCTGCCTGCAGACGAGTTCATACAATTGGGTAATAAACGGG
>DAIRED010000098.1:0-7986 GCA_036795795.1 Thermoplasmatota archaeon
ATTCCTTGATGAGATCGGGGTACTTCTCCTTGATGGCCTTGAGAACATTGAGAACGCTAATTTCTCCCATCGGGACGCTCGCGACCGCCGCCACGGCCTTGTCGAAGGTCTCGTCGCTCATCGAGGCCATCTTCTCCTTGGCCATCCAGTTGCGGTAGAGCTTCTCCTCGAGCACAGCGCGCCATCCCTTCTCGTACCTGTCGAGGAAGGCAGCGCTGAAATCCCCGGCGGTCACGGATTCTGCCGCGACGTGCCCGGCAATCTGGCCCGAGACGCAGCCGCTGAAGACGCCGCCGCCATGGACCGGGTCGATGAGCCGCGCCGCGTCGCCGACGAGCATTATCCCGTCCGCGATTGTGCGGTCTATGGGTGGGCAAGTCGAGACCGCGCCAGCAATCTCACGTATCGGATAGCCCTTCTTCAGCTCCGGGTGCTTCGCGATGAACTCGTCGAGGCGGCGCTTGGGGTCGCCCGGGTCCCGCACTTTGGAGAGCTGGTGCCCGATGCCGACGTTCGCCGTGTCGGCGGACTTGGGGAAGACCCATATGTATCCACCGGGTGCGATAGAGCCGCAGTAGAAGTCGTTGAACCTACGGTCCACATCCACGCCCACGAGGGTGTACTGGTAGCAAGTGTCGACGTCGTTGAGGGCGAGGTTCGTGTCGATGCCGGCCCATCTGCCGACCTGGGACTCGTAGCCGTCCGCGCCGATGACTATCTTCGCACGCAGGTCCGTCTCCCTGCCGAAGTGGTTGATGCGCACGCCAGCGACCTTGCCGTTTTCCCGGAGGAGCCCTACCGCGCTGGTCTTGACCATTATCTCGGCGCCCGCGCGTGCTGCATCCTTTGCGAGCTCCATGTCGAAGATGTCCCTGTGGATGACGTAGCCAGTCTCGGCCCCTGCGTGGCGATGGTCCACGACGAGGACATTCCCGCACGGCGAGAAAATCCGCGCCCCGTCGACCTCGTTCGCTATCCACTTGCTGCTCGGCTCTATCCCGAGGTCGTCGAGCCAGACCTTGGCGATGCCCTCGCCGCACCGGACCGGAACGCCAATTTCCTGGCGCTTCTCGATCATCAGGACGCTCGCTCCGCGCTTCGCAGCCTCCCTCGAAGCGATGCTGCCCGCAGGTCCCGCGCCGACGACGATGACGTCGTAATCGTCTCGCATGAACGCCGCGTATGGCGGTTGGCGATATAATCGTTTCGAGGTCCGAAATTTGACTGCAGTCCCGAAATCGCGCGTGCCCGCGCGTGCCCGTTCCCACGCGTAGTTGTGGAAAATTGCAGCCATCCCGAAATCTTTATTAACCCTTGAGGGGATACATTTATATATTAATGCAAACATGTATTAATTGCATGGATGGGTGGGCAGCCGCACCTTTTAGCGGCATCCCCAGCAAAATGGAGTTGCAAGGTTGGCAAGCAGCTACCTGAAGGCCATGCAGCTGCGCAAGCAGCTGGAGGAGAAGGCCAAAGAGACGGCCCAGCTTCGCCAGAAGGCAGAGGACGCTCTCACATCCTCGGAGTCCCTGCTGGATAGCGCACGCTCCGCAGACCTCGACGTCTCGTCGGTGGAGGATATTCTCAACAAGACCAAGATGTCGATGGCCGACAAGGATTACGAGACGGTCATCGCCCTCGCCACCCAGTTCAAGGATGAAGTTGCCAAGGCCTACGACACGCTCATAGAGACCATCTGCGCATCTACGGAATCGCTTTTATCACTCCTGGACGAGGGCGACCCGGAGAAGAAGCAGGTCGAGACGCTGCTGGTCAAAGCCGGAGATTCGCGCGGCGCGAGCGACGTCGAAGGCGCGCTCCAGAACGCCAAATCCGCGTGGGAGGTCGCAGAGAAGCTGATGAACGGGAAGCTTTCGGCCCAGTTCTCGGCAGCCCAGTCGCTCATCGTCACCGCTCGCAACAGCGGCGAGGACGTCAGCGTGGCGGAGGAGCTGCTGACCAGGGCTCGCTCCTCGATGGCGTCGCAGGATTACGGCACCGCGTTCAGCAGCGTAAAGGAGTGCATCGAATCCACATCTGGCTCGCTGGTCGATCAGGTGAACGAGGACCTGGACGAGGCCCGCAACCTGATAGCCATCGCCAAGGGCTTGGACATCGACACATCGAAGCCAGAGGAGAGCGTCGCGAAGGTCGAGGAGGCTGTGCGGCTTTACCAGTTCGAGCCAGCGCTAGGCGCTGCATCGCTCGCGAAGAACGACGCCCAGAAGGCTTTGAGCAGGGGGATAACCGACGTCGTCGACCGGCTGGGCGGCGAGATTCTGACGGCGGAGAAGATCGAATCCGACGTCAAGGGCGCGCAGGGTCACATGACCCGCGCGAAGGGCGCGCTCAAAGCGGGCAACTACGAGGAGGCCATCGAAGCGCTCAAGGCCTGCCAGGAGGAGACCAAGAACGCGCAGTTCCAGCGAGTCCTCAAGACTATATCTCTGTCACGCTCCAAGTTCCTCATCGCGAAGAAGCTGGACATCGACGTCACAAACCCCGTCGACTACCTCAACAGGGCCAAGGACGCCCTGAAGAGCAACGACTACAAGGCGGCGCTGGACTTCGCCGAGAAGGGGGACGTCGCCCTCGACCAGCTCGTCAAGGATTACCAGGAGGCTGAGGACGCCATCTCGGGTCTCGACCAGGCCGTGAAGGACGCCAGCGAGAGCGGCATCGACGCCGCCGCTGCCGCGGCGACGCTGACGCAAGCGCGGGAGACGCTGGAGCAGAAGGACTACCGCAAGGTCGCGCTGCTCGTCCACAAGGGGCTCTCCGAGGTGGAGGGGCTCCTTTACAGGATGGCGATGGAGCAGATCGAAATCGCCGAGATGGTGCTCAACACCGGCGAGAAGATAGGGGCCAACATGAAGGAGGCCCGCGACCTCTTCAAGGAGTCCGTGGACTCGATGAAGGCGAAGCGCTTCAAGCAGGCGGCGACGACAAGCGCGGCGTGCGCTGCCAGGTCGGAGGCGCTCATCAGGGACCACGTTTCAGGCTTCATCATGACGGTCGAGCTGGCCATCGAGCAGGTGGAAGGCGTGGACCCCACGAGGCCGCGCGAGCTTCTCGAGCTCTCCAAGCAGGCCTTCGACCAGGCGGAGTACGACAAGTCGTACGAGCTGGCGCACGAGGGCTTCGCCATCGTGGATTCGGGCCAGTCGCGCAAGGCGCGCGACGAGATGGGCTCCATGGAGGAGGCCATCATCCTCACCAGAGAGATGGGCTGCACGACCGAGGAGCTGCTCAGGAAGCTGGAGCTAGCGAAAGCGGCCGCCGCCTCCAAAAACTACGCCCAGGTCAATGTCATTTCCCAGGAGATTGTCCAGGAGTCGAAGACCCTCCAGTACGGCGCCGCCGAGATGGCATTCTCGAACGCGAAGCTCGCTGTAGTCGAGGCGAAAAAGCTCGGGATAGACATAACCAACATGCGCGAGACGCTTAAGAAGGCCAAGACGTCGTTCGACCTGGAGCGCTACAAGGAGACGTACGACCTCAGCACGGCCGCGCAATCCGAGGCAGGGCGCATGATGGCGCTGCGAACCGAGGCTTACAACACCATCACCCAGACCGCTGCGATGGTCGCGGAGGCGAAGAAGAACAACGCCGACGTGGAGAAGGTGATGACCACACTCCTCGCCGCCAAGACGTCGTTCGAGCGCTTCGACTACCGCGCCGCCATCGACCAGGCCAGTCAGGCGCGCACCGATACGGAGACCCTGATGAACCTCTACAACTCCGCCAACCTGCTGCTGCGGTTCAGGGACGACGTCAAGCTCCTGCAGAACTTGAAGGTCGATGGGCTTGATGGCTACGTCAGGAAAGCGGAGGACGCGAAGAACTTCCTTAAGAACAAGGACTACGAGAGCGCCCAGAGCCTCCTGGCTGTCCCGGCGAAGGCGGCGAAGGAGAAGCTCGCCGCCACAATTTCGTCGCTCATCTCAGTCGCCCAGAGCGCGGTGGAGGCCGCCAAAGAGCTGCGCGTCCGCGTGGATTCGGCCGACGCCATCATCGCCCGCGCGAAGTCCGCTCTCGCCGCAGGCCAGTACCAGGAGGCCGTGGACAACGCCATCGCTGCGCGCGAGGACGTCGACAGGATACGCGACCTCAGCCTCAGGGCTGCGAAGGCCGTGAAGGAGGCGCACGAGAAGGTCTCCGAGTGCGAGAACCTGCGCGCCGACCCAGTGGCTGCGAGAATCAAGCTCGAGGATGCGATGGAGTCCATCAAGTCATCCGATTACGACAAGGCAATCGGGCTCGCCCAGCAGGCAGTCGAGGAGGCCGCGCGCGCCCAGCACAAGTACGTCGCGGAGACGATAAACAGCTTCAGGCTCACCATCGAGAAGGCGAAGATGGACGGCACGAACGTCACCGCCGCCGAGCGGCTGCTCAACCAGGCCCGAGAGGCGATGGAGGCGGCGAACCTCAAGAAGGCCCTCGAGCTGGCGATGAGGTCCGAGGGCGAACTGGAGAAGATGGGCCTCCAGCAGGAGATGGCCGCCAAGGCCATCCGAACGGCGGAGGACAAGTTCACCGAGGCGAAATCCCAGGGCATCCACTCGGTCCCGGCTGCGACCCTCATCGAGAGCGCCAAGGAGGAGCTCAAGAAGGGAGATTACGTCCGCGCGCTCGAGATTGCCATCCAGAGCGGCGACGAGCTGCACAGGACCAAGGAGCTGTTCCAGGAGGCCGGAGAATCCACCCGCCTCGCCAGGGAGTCCATGGCCCTCGCCGCCAAGATAGGAGCCGATGTGGCCACGCTGAAGTCCCTCTCCGGCGGGCTGGACGCGGCGCTCGCCGCCAACGAATACCAGGCGGCAGACGAGAAGGCGGCCGCAGTTCTCGCGGAGGCGAAGCGCGTCTCCTACACGCACACCAGCAACAGGATAGTCGCGGCCCACAACGTCCTCAACGTCGCCGGCAGGATGTCCATCAACGTGCCCGACGCCGGCACGGCGCTGGCTCAGGCGCGCTCTTTCCTCGAGAACGGCCGTTTCGAGAACGCCGTCGAGCGGGCGGGCAGCGCGATGGAGAAGGCCCAGCAGGCGATAGAGGCACACGTCAAGGCGGCCCTGGACGAGACCAGCGCAGAGATGAGCCACGCTGTCCAGCTCGGGGGAGACATCTCCGCAGCGGAGCGGACCTTCGCGAGTGCAAAGAAATCTTTCGAGACAGGGGAGTTCGAGAGCGCCGTGAAGCAGGCTCGCGAGGCGAAGCTTTCCATCGTCATCCAGAAGCGCGGCGATTCCGAGTTCGTCGTCCTTTCAGGCGAGGCGAGCAAGGCAATCGCGACGGCGAAGAAGTTCGGAATCCCGGTCAAGGACTCGGAGCAGAAGCTATCCCTCGCCATGGCGGCAAAGGATGCCAATCACGAGCAGGCCTTGGCCTACGTCAAGGAAGCGGCGGCATCCGCGGCGAAGGCTATGGATGAATTCAGGCCCGAGATAACCACCACCCTGAATCTCGGCGGCGAGCTGAAGCCAGGCGTGGCGTTCGATGGGACGCTCACTGTCGTGAACGGCGGCAAGACGCTCGGCAAGGACGTGGCGATACAGGTCATGGGCGACGTCGAGGTTGAAGGTTCGCTAGCGGTCGGAAGCCTGCGCGGGAATGGCGCTTCCGCGACGCTGCCAGTCAAGCTCAAGTTCAAGGAGCCGGGCGAGGTCCCAGTCATTGTCAAGGCAACGGCCAGCCGCGTCCTCGACGGCAAGCAATACTCCTGGGAATCCACGTTCCAGTTCGTCGTGAAGGCTCCGGAGTCCCCGAAGCCATCGATCGCCGCAGCCAGGTTCGCGCGCGAGATTGCGGCTGAGCCGGCGAAGTGCGCGATATGCATGGGCAACATCAAGCAGGGCATGAAGGTCATCAAGTGCTCCTGCGGGCGCACGACGCACGACCCGTGCGGCACGCGCGTCGGCAAGTGCCCCGGATGCGACACCTCCTTCTCCGCGCAGGAAATGTCGTCGGAGCAGGTCGACAAGGAGCTCTTCGGCGGAGCCGGAAAGCAGCAGCCTGCGCCTTCCCAGCCGGCGCCACCGCAGCCAGTATCGCCAGTCCCGGTCGCTCCTGCGTACACGACGCCGGACGAGCCCGCACAGGGCGACGGCGGCGCGCAGCCTGCAACGCCGGGAGAGCCGCCGAAAAAGAAGCGGCTGGCGTTGAAACTGAGGTGAATGGTTTTAACGCGTCGTTTAAACTGCGGTGAGATATTTTCTGCAACTTTGAAGCTGGAGTAAATGGTGATTTAATCGCCGCGGGGTGTTTCGTCCTCTATCCCAGCGTCCCGACTTCCTTCTCCACGTCGCGGAGTATCTCGCAGCTCTTGACCAGCGCCTTCATCTCCGTGTGGTCCTTGTACAGCGGCCGGTCCACGTCGAGGAACGTCACGTGGCGGCGGATGGTCTCCTTCGCCTTCGTCGTGCCATTACCGAACTTGTAGTCTCTGAAATCCAGCGCCTGCGCCGCGGCCATCAGCTCGATGCCCAGGATGCCGTATGCATTGTCCAGTATCTGGAAGTTCTTGATGGCGGTGTTCATCCCCATCGAGACGAAGTCTTCCTGGTCAGCGGCTGCGGGTATCGACAGAATGCTGGCCGGAGCCGATAGAATCCGCTGCTCGGTTATCAGCGTGTCCGCGGTGTACTGGCTGAGCATCATTCCGGAGTACATCCCCGCGCCCTTGGTCAGGAACGGCGGCAGCCCTTCCGAAAGCGCCGGGTTGTTGAGGCGGTTCATCCTCCGCTCGGACAGGACGCATACCATCGTGACGACGACCCCGGCGATGTCCATCGGAACGGAGATGGGCGTGCCCTGGAAGTTCGCGCCAGAGAGCTGCAGGTCCTCATCCGGGAAGAACACCGGGTTGTCGCCCACGCCGTTCATCTCGGTCTCTATCTGCCTCCGCGCGTACGCCAGCGCATCATGCGCGCTGCCTATGACCTGCGGCGTGGAGCGCATGGAGTAGGCATCCTGGACCTTTATCTTGATGCGCTTCTCGGCCAAGTCGCCCTTGGCGATGAGCTTCAGAATCGACTTCGAGCTGCGGATGGCGCCGGGGAATCCCCTAGCCTCGTGTATCTTCACGTTGTACGGGCCCATGTTGGCCTTCAAGGCCTCCAGGGACATCGCGGCGGCGATCTCGGCCTGCTTCAGCAGGTTGTTCGCATCGTGGAGGAATAACGCACTCATGGCCGTGATGACGTTGCAGCCGTTTATCATCGCCAGCCCGTCCCTCGCCTTCAGGCCTGGCAGTTCGATTCCGGCGCGCTTCATGGCATCCTTCCCTTCGAGAAGCTCGTCTTTGTAGTAGGCCTTGCCCTCGCCCATCATCAGCAGCGCGATCTGGGCCATCGGGGCCAGGTCGCCGCACGCGCCGACGCTCCCCTTCTGGCAAACGTACGGGATCACGCCCGCATTGAGCATCTTCACGAGCGTCTGAGTCATCACGAGGCGCTGCCCGGACTGGCCGTGCGCATGGACGTTGCACCTGAGAAGCATGGCGCCGCGGACGTATTCCAGGGGCGCTGGGTCGCCGATGCCAGCGGCGTGGTTGTAGACGAGGAACTTCTGGAACTCCTTGATCTGGTCGGCGTTCAGGACGACCTCGGAGAACTCCCCGATGCCGGTGTTCACGCCGTACATTATCTCGCCTTTCTCGACCTTCTTCTCGAGCATGGCGCGGCACTTCTCAATGCGCTTCACCGCATCGGGATGGATCTCCACCTTCTCGCCGTCGCGCGCCACAGACACGACCATCTCTATGGTCAGGCTCTTGCCGTCGATGATGACAACCATGGTAATCGACCCGCTTGGCCCCTTAAAAGCTGGAGGGTATAAAAACGTGCGCAACACGCAACAGGGACGCGCGGATAAATGGAAACTTTATTAAGTGGCTTCCCTTTGTGGCTCAATATCTGGTATTGGCTTCAGCAAATGGCATCGAGGGCGCGTGGCTTAGACCGGATATAGCGTCAGCCTCCT
>DAIRED010000099.1:0-7914 GCA_036795795.1 Thermoplasmatota archaeon
CTCCCCTCGGGATAGACGGGGATGCAATACACGCTGCTGGCCCTGAACTCGTGCAGCGCGCACGGCGCCCCGTTGAATGTGAAAAGCTCCGGCAACCCCTCCTTGGTCGTTCCCTCGACCCGCATCATCCGTATCTTGCCGTTCTTGAGGTCATCTATCGCGGCGTCGACGACTGCTTTGTCCCCTGCCTCGGGGTCTATCCAGAGGTGGGGCAGCACTATCGGGCGGTCGGGGCTCACGCCGGCCATTATGTCCGGTATGTCGATGGGACCCATCGGCCACTGCTTCTGCATCCACTGCTGCTCTTCAGGCGTCGATTCGACGTACTTGAGGAACGGGTAGAGCGCCTGGGAAATCATCTCGACCGGGAACGGGTTGAGAATCTCCTCCCTGATTTCGACGGTCTTCTGGCCGTCGAGGCACTGCGCGAAGTGCTGGTTGCTCATCGGGAACATCGCCACGCGAGAATGCTGGAACTCGTAGGACTGGTCCTCCTTCTTCACCGGGACGAGCGAGCGTATGGCCTCGCGGCACTCGAACGGTATCTGGTCGTAATCCCGGTCCGAGACGCGCCGGATGATGTTCAGCATCCTCCCGACGTTGAGGGCGATGGCCCTCGGGCCCTGGAGCGAGATGGGGGTCTGCGTCGGCATGACGGAGAAGACCCAGAAGACGGTCGAGGCCGGTAGCACGTAGGCGAGCTGCTGCAGGATTTCCGGCGTGAGCCCGCCCCCCGTCCCGCCGTCGAGGGTGTGGATGAAGACTACGATGGCGGGGCAAATCTCTGCGATGGGCTTGTAAAGCTCGCGGGCGAGGGTCTTCGAGACGTCCTCGTTAAGGACGGCCTTGGCCGCGCGCCCCGGACGGCCGCCGGCGCCACGGGACATCCCCTGGACGCTGCTCGAGAGCGAAATCTTGTGCTTCAGCGGGATGTTCTTGTAGAACCCCTCGGTCGTCGGGTCGGAGCTGGTGTCGAGTATGAACACGTGCGGGTTGCTCGCGCCGGCCAGGTCCGTCATCAGCGGGTCGGTTCCGGCGTTGATGGCCCGGATGAGGCACGCGTAGCGGTCGATGTGCGGGTACCTGGTTATCTTCTCCAGGCCCTCTGAGAGTATGCGCGAGCCGCCGCCGCCCACGCCCACCAGCACTATGGCGGGCATCTTGCGCCTCTGTTCTTCCTTCATGGTCTCGGGCGAGAGAATGCGCCCGTGGCATAAAAAAGGATTCACGGATGACCCGGGGGATACCGATCCGTGGCTGGCGCACGACCGTGCAGATTTATTAAATTATAGGTGCATTATTAGGGACAAATTTTAAATACCACAATCTTGAAATTTTACAATCTATCACGCTGATATAAAGCCAGACCTCTATTAAACTCGAGAAATCAAATTATCGACGTCGCCATGGAAATCTTTGAAGAGCGAAACGCATTAATAGTACTATCCACAAGCCTTTAATACTAATTTTTTCAAGCATTAGGGATGTGGAATATCTATCATTGATGGCATTGCTTATTCCAAGACATCAAAACAAGCAAACATGGCATGTCGTGGAGGGATAGCGTGAAGACATCAAGAATCGTGGCGATTGGACTTTGTGCGCTAATGCTGGCGAGCAGCTTTGCGGTGCTCAACCTCGGTCGGCAGACCGGGGAGACGCCCCCCGTGGTGGATTCGCTGCCAGCAAATGAGAAAACTGCATGGCCGAAGGTCAACAAGGTTACCTTGTGCCAGGATTTCACGGGATGGACATGCGGGCCGTGCCACACATACAAACCATATTTGGACGGGGCAATCAACACCTACACGGGCGGATACCTAGTAAACGTCGCGCCTGCAATGAACCACGTCTACTGGCCAGCACCGTACTACACCGACCCGATATGGATGTACCAGAAGGTCAAGCACAATGCGTCTTTCATGTATTTCGGGGTTCAGGGGGTTCCGGACACGTTCATCAGCGGCGTTGAGAAAGGCTCCTCGACGAGCACCGCGACCATTCAGGGCTGGTTTGACGCGGACCGCGCCGCTGGCTCCAGCATCGCCCTTTCGACTTCGGGTTATCTGAACACGGCCACCGGAGCGGGATACATCAAATTACACGCAGAGTGCGTCGCCCCCCTCACCCATACCGACCAGAGGTTGATGATTTATCTCTGGGAGAACAACATCACGAGGACGTTGAACGGAGACGCGCCCCCGTACCCGAATGCGGACACGGACATGACTTGGGCCGTTTGGGACATCTTCCCGGACGAGAACGGCATCTCGGTTTCGCTGAAGAATCCAGGAGACTACTATGATGGCGTGGTCAACTTCAACTGCCCCTCAGGCGTGACGATGGCACAGATGGGAATAACGACTTTCGTCAGGGACTGGCCGACGAAGGCCGTCGAACAGGCTGCGGTCGAACTCTTCGCCAAGCCATATGCCAAACTCGTGAGCCCCGACCCATCGACCCTGAACCAACTTTACACCGGACCCATAAGCGTCAACTGGAACGCGATTGACACCCAGAATGGCGCCTCCGTCACGATAAACCTCGATTACTCGACAAACAACGGAACGAGCTGGACGAACATCGTCACTGGGATTGCCAACTCGCCGCCTTACTCCTGGACGCCGACAGGAATAGATTCGGCAAACGTGTGGCTCAGGGTCACGTCGACGGACTCCCAGGGTAGAACAAACCAGGACAGGAGCATGCAGTACTTCTCCATCGACATGACCGCGAACAACAGGTGGTACCTGCAGACGCAGGCCAACTTCGTCAGCGGCAAGAAGGACCTCGACATGAAACCCCTCGAGCGCCCCGGGTTCAGTTACTGGGACCAGGGCTTGAACCCACCCCAGACGACGATATCGGCCGGCTCCCCGGGCGATTCAGTCATCCAGTCGTATGCGAGCGCCTACCAGGCTCCATCCTCGATGAATGTCGCGGGCGACTGGTCGTTCAGCATGTGGGGAAAGGGGAACCTTTCGGTGCCGCTCCCCACGGCCAACCTCTTCGCGAGGGTGTACGCCACAGATGGAACGACACCCCGGTTGCTCTTCACGACGGGTTACGATGACGAGAACGTCGGTGCGTTCACGAACTTCCACAACTTCGCCTGGATGCACACCGCCCCGAGCGCGACGCTGAACACCGGCGAGCGCGTGCAGGTCGATATAGTGTCGCATACGACCGTCGCCTCTCCCACCGCTAAGTTCGACTGGCAGCTGAGGAGCGAGTTCACCCAGAATAACACAGGGACGAAGACCAACAATTACACTGTTCTCGCGGCCCAGGACGGCACGGTCGAAACCCTCACGGAGGTTTTGATAAATCCCAACACGCCAATCGTATTCCAAAACTTCACTGAAACGGCCTTCCCGCCGACTGGGTGGGCGCAATCCGGTACCGCGGCCAACCCGGCGATATGGTCCAGAAGGACCACAACCACAGCGGGCGGCAGTGCGCCCGCCGAGGCCAGGCTCACCTACGTCAACCAGAACAATGCCCTAGGCTGGAGGCTGTACTGCGGCCCCTTCAGCACGGTGGGCATGACCTCCCTGACGCTCACCTGGAAGGAATTCATAGACAGCTACTCCACCGGGTACACGCTGCGCGTCCAGACATCGAATTCAGCGTCCGGACCTTGGACGAATTCCCCCTGGAGCTTCACCGGTGCAGCGGGCACCTGGGGGCCGAGGACCTCGACCGCCACCCTCACCAGCAACCTGAACAACGCAAACACGTTCTTCTGTTTCTGGCTGACTGGCAACTGCTACAACATCAACTATTGGTACGTCGACGACGTGATACTCCAGCAGACGGCCTCCACTTCAGCGCTCGAACAGCGTTACACCATCAGCGTGCCGACGGGCGAGACGACTTACACGTTCTCGGCGTACGGCAGCAGGCCGACGACGGCGGACGCGGACAACTTTGCCATCGACTGGTCCACCACGGGTTCGACCTGGACGAACATGGTGACCATCAACGCCGTTTCCAACGCATGGTACAACTACACGTTCCCCGTAGCGCCCGGAATCGCGACATTCTACCTCCGCGTGCGCGACACCGTGAGGACGGTGGGCTCAACGACCCTCTCGTCGGTCAGCATCGACAAAATGTACGTGTTCTCCAACGCGCCAAACCGCATGACCCTAGGCTACGACGCGTACGTGCATCCGTCCTACGTGGACCCCACGCTGAATCCGGGCGCCCCCACGTCTGCCTGGGCGAACATCCCTGTCGTCGCTGGTTGGAACCTGATTTCCGTGCCCATCGTCGGCCCGACGACTATGCCAGCCGCGCTAACGGACTTGAACGGAACGATCGTGCAATGGGACCGCGCGATGTGGTACAACCCACGGACGCCCGCAGACCCCTGGAAGCAGTACAACGCAGCCTGGGCATCGTCGCTGAACGACCTGACGGCCGTGAACAACACAATGGGAGTCTGGCTCCACGTGACGACCGCCAACGACGGAGTGATATCCGTCGGCGGTTTGGCATACACGATGCCGACATCCACCGCGATATCGTTGAAGATGGGTTGGAACCTCATCGGATTCCCGTCGGATGACACGACGTTCACCGTGGCAAACCTGATATCAGCAGTCACGACCGTCACCATCGTCGAGAGGTACGACGGCGGGGCGACCTACTTGAGCAGCGCGATGCTGACGACGGACACGTTCGCACAAGGCAAAGCCTATTGGGTATACACGACCACGGACGGCTCCTGGACCAAGAATTGGTGAAGTATTTCGCCAGTAAAACCCTTTATATTATCCTTTAACAGATACAGAATGGCATAATGAGGACGGCAGCATGCAAAGACGGGCGTCAAGCATCATCGTGGTCGCTGTTGCGATTCTGGGCACATTGGCATTTCCGGCGCTGGCTGGGACACAAGGGGAGTTCCCGTGCGCTCCGGTGTTCGTAGACGTGGTGACGATGCCCGAGCATCCGATGGGAGCTCCGTGGATAGGCGGCATCGATGCGCCAACGGGAGACGGGGATATCATTACAATCTACGCCAACATCAGCGGTGTAGAATACGCTGGATTGTACTACAGTTACTGCAACCGTGACACGTGCCCACAACCCGAACCCGGCCGAGACCCGCCATACTGGATGAGCCAAATCCCAGAAACCACTTGCTGGTACTATCAGCTAAGGGGGGATTATCTCAAATCGTTATTTGGGTACGAGGCATCGGCATCCACATCCCAACACATTCTCTATTACATCGAAGCGTACAACGATACCGACGTGTCCATGACGCGGTATCCATCTTCGGGTGAAAAGGCCATATATCCCGCATGGCCTCCCACATCCATCGATGGCACCGCCTCCCTCAGCAAGTCCACCAGCTTCCCGGGCGAGACGATAACCGTCAGCGGGAACGCGAAGTTCTGGAACAGCACGAGCCTGCCGAAGGACCTCGACCCGACGATGTCGTCGCGCATCGACTGCGAGGGCTGCTTCGTCAACGTGACCGTCAACGGCGTCAAGACGATGGCCAAGGTCGGCGCGAACGGCGACTTCTCGGCGCAGATTACCGCGCCGGCGGCCGCTGGCTCCTACCCAGTGACCATCGCCATCAACAACGGCTCGGCGAATCGGAACCCGCCGACGAGCATATCGGCGCAGACGCTCACGGTCGTCCCGCTCCCGTCCATAACGCAGGTGACGGTCGGCGCGACGCCCTCCGCGGCCTACCCCGGAAAGGCGATATGGGTGAACGGGACCGCCAAGTACGCGAACGGCAGCGCGGTCAAGGCATCGACGGTCTACACCAACCTCACCGGCCAGAACCTCGTGGCCAAGACCTCGGCGACCGGGACCTATGCGCAGGCGATAGTCGCCCCGGCGACGCCCGGCGGCTATACCGTGAGCGTCACCGTGCAGAATGCCACCTACAAGACGAAGCTCACCAACACCACCTCGATTACGGTCCAGACTCCGGTCTTGACGACGACGATGCTGCCCAACACCACGACGCCGTACCCGTCGTCGACGGTCTGGGTGAACGGCACCGCGGTCCACGGAAACGGCGATTCCGCCTCTGGCTCGCAGGTCCAGCTCTCGTTCGTAGGAACGGGCATCTCCCAGACGACGACGGTCGGAGCCGGAGGCGCGTTCACGGCGAGCATCCAAGCACCCGCGGCGACCGGCGTCTACGCCCTGAACATGACGGTCACGAGTATCCAGTACGCCGGATGCAAGGGCTTCAAGCAAACCAACATGGTAGTCACCGATGTTCCAGTGCCCGACTTCTTCATCGGCGCCGACCAGGTAATGTTTGCGGCCTCTGGCGGGCTCTTCCTCGTGGGGAAGCAGATAACCGTATCTTCGATAGTCTCAAACCTTGGCAACGCCGTGATGCCTTCGGTCCAGGTCGCGTGCATCCTTGGTGTGACGCAAGTTGGCTTAATGGACATCGCGAACCTCGGGATCGGGGCGAACGCGCACGTAAATTTCACCTGGGTTGCCGCCCCTGGTAACCACACGTTCAGAATCGTGGCAGACCCGCAGAATACCGCGGAGGAAGCCTTCGAGGACAACAACGTAGGAACCGCAGCGATACACATAGATTCCGACGCGGACGGCGACGACATCGGCGACGAGGTCGATGTTGACGACGACAACGACGGCTACAACGACACCGTCGAGGCCAGCGAGGGCACCGACCCCCTGGACAACGCGTCGGTGCCGGCGGACGTCGACGGGGACTTCATCCCCGATTCGACGGACCCGGACATCGACGGCGACGGCGTGCTCAACGGGGACGACGCCTTCCCCGGGGACCCGCTGGAGTGGGGCGACCTGGACGGCGACGGAATCGGGGACAACTCCGACCCCGACGTCGATGGCGACGGCGCGGCCAATGGAGACGACGCGTTCCCCACCGACCCCGAGGAATCGGCGGACACGGACGGCGATGGAACGGGAGACAACGCGGACTCGGACGACGACAGCGACGGATGGCCGGACGCATGGGAGGAAGCCCTGGGCACGGACCCCAAGGACCCCAGCGACGAGCCGGACGACACCGACGCAGACGGCGCCCCCGACGGCGACGCCGACAACAGCCAGCCTTGGATGGACGCCGACGACGACGGCGACGGAGCGGACGACGAGGACGATGCGTTCCCGCTCGACCCGGACGAGTGGTCGGACCTCGACGGAGACGGCGCGGGCGACAACTCCGACGGCGACTGGGACGGGGATGGATATGCCAACGAGGTGGACCCGTATCCGCGGGACACAGACAACGACGGCCTGCCCAACGCGATTGACCTGGACGACGACGGCGATGGAATCCGCGACTCGCAAGATGCGATGACCCTCGACACGGACAACGACGGTTTGACCAACGACGTCGACTCCGATGACGACGGCGACGGCATACCGGACAACCGGGAGGATGCCAACTGGAACGGCCTGGTCGACGCGGGAGAGACCGAATCGCTCGGCGCGGACACGGACGGTGACGGCATCCCGGATGGAACAGACCCGTTCCCGATTGGCCAGGCGGAGGAGCCGGAGACCGTGGAGGGGGACACCCCGGGACTGCTGGCAACCATCCTGATATTCATCGCGGTGCCGATCGCGATGCTCGCAGCAGGGCTGGCAATGGGAAAGCCGAGGTGATGGAATGCGCCTGAAATCATATCGCAGGACGTCGCAGTTCGTCTTCACCCTTCTCACAGTCAGCGGCCTCCTCGGCGTCGGGACGCTCGGTTTCGTTTATCCGTACTTCTTCTGCTACGCCTGCCCATTCGACGTGGCCGCGTGCCCCATCGGGATGATGGAGCACGGCGCGGCCGACATGGTGAACTACGGCGTGCTCGCCGGGTTGACCGTTATCGGCTACTCGCTCGGCTTCCTGCTGCTTATGGCCTCCCTGTTCGGGCG
>DAIRED010000100.1:0-688 GCA_036795795.1 Thermoplasmatota archaeon
GGGGACGATCATCTCGGAGCTGGCGTCGGTGAGGAAGCTGATGGCCCCGATGAGGATGACGTTGAGCGAGAATCCGCCAAAGTAGCGCCTCGCGGTCTTGGAACTCACGTCCGGCCCATCGCCAACGCATTACAAATATCTTCGCCAGTCGTCACTTGTACTGCTGGCACCGGGCGCAGAACCAGCGCTGGTTCGAAACTTCCAGCTTAGTCCCGCAGCTCTTGCAGAGGTATATCGGTTCGCCGTGCGCTGGCTGGCCCGAGACTGGGACAGTGGCGGGCTCCGCCGGAGAACCCTTGGGCGCGTATTCGATTGCGGGTTTAACAGCCGGCTGGGGCGGAGCTGGGGCGGAAGAATCTCCCATCTGGCCGGTCGCACCCACAGGCTTCGGCGTCACGGCTGGCTGAGGGCTCTGGACGGGTTGCGCCTGGACTTTTTGTCCGAATGTCTGCTGAGGCGCATAGGCTTGTGAAACGGGCGCAATAGGCTGCTGGTACGATGGCTGCTGTCCAGACGCTGGGACGTACCTGTGACAGAAGTAGCAGTAGTACTGCTGGTACTGGGGAACCCAGGTCAGCTGCGTGTGGCAATGCGGGCACGGGTACATCGGACCAGTATTATTGCTGAATAGGTATTAAGTTTGCGTATAACAAACGTTGCGCGTCGTCGAGAGGGTTCGCGTCTCTCT
>DAIRED010000100.1:698-7805 GCA_036795795.1 Thermoplasmatota archaeon
ATCCAATACCATCGTCAAGGTTATGTACGGGGTGCCATATCCCGACTCATGGAAACTGCTGGTCGCCAGCTGATGCCCCTGGAATGGAGGGATGGCCTTTCAGTCGGTGTTGTGGAGATAGACAAGCAACACAAGGAATTGATTAGGCGGATCAATTCGTTTATTTGTTGCGTGAATGAGGGGCAAGGCAAGGATAAGCTCGAAAACCTATTCACGTTCATGGAGCGCTACGCGCTGACGCACTTCGAGTGTGAAGAGGCGCACATGGACAGAACAGCCTATCCATCGAAGGTCGGCCACGTCAAAAAACACCAGGAGTTCATCAGAATGTTCTCGTTATTGAAGAGCCAGGTGGCGAAGGATGGGGCCTCGCTCCACGTCGTCGCTTCAGCGCAGAGATACCTGTGTGACTGGGTGGTGTTCCACGTGAGCACGATGGATATGGAGCTCGGCAAGCACCTCCGGGAAAGGGCGTGAAACGTGATGGGGATGAAGGTATCACCAATCCTTCTGCGACAAGGTTGGCAGAGTGTAGTCCTTGTCGCAGGGTCGGACTAACTCCTCGTTCGGTGTTTGACGGAAACCGTTAGTCCTTCCACTTTTTCCCAGATTGTAATAAAATGATAAGGAAAAAGTGGGCCCACCCGGATTCGAACCGGGGATCTTCACCTTGTCAAGGTGACGTCATAACCAACTGGACCATAGGCCCGCTGGCACGCGGGATTTCCCCCGTGCGTTTGCTGGTAATGTCTCGACCTTCATAAACCTTTGGCTTTCGGAGACGGCTTCAGGCGTTTGGATTTAATAGCGCGTTGCGGGCTGCTGGGCGAAGCAGCGCATGAAAGTGAAATTGCATGTCGCGCTCCATGTTCTAATTAGTCATGCTCGTCGTTACGCGCTCACTAGCACTCCATTCGGTGGCGGATGCCCCCGTCCCGCATGCAACCAGCGGATTTACCCCGCCACCCTTGATGCGATACAATCATGCCCGATGCAATTGAGGCCATATCACAATGGGCACTCGTATGTCTCAGCGTCCAATGGCCCGGATTTCGGCTTGATTTACGTGGGATTTCGGCAAACCGGCTAATAAAGTCCGGTCCATACCAATTCTCAGCAAAGAGGTGATATGAAATGGTGGCAAAAGTGGCAATAGTTATCCTGGTGGTCGCCGCAATTGGTGCCCTCGGATTCAGCGCAATGGTTATCGGCGCTGGGCACATGGCAGATGGACAGAGAAGTATGATGGACCCTAAAGGCTACGGCATGATGGGCGGCTCGAGCCGTCCCATGAACGGCAATGCCAGCGATGGCCGGAACTGCAGCATGGACCCCCAGGATTGTCCGCGCAATGGCGACGGCGCCATGCAGAACTGCCCCAACCACAGGACGTGAGTAAAATCAAGGGGGTTTGAACGATGCCGTACAAGGTTCCGAAAACAATGGCGACTGGGGTCTCAAACGTTGGCGGCATCCCGGTCCCCCAAACGGTCTCCTTCCGAGGAAAAAACCATGCTGGAGACGGTGCGAATGGAAACGAGCGGACGGCCGCCTCCGGGATTTTTCCAATCCAGATTCCAACCTCGCAAGCTCGCGGCCGCAAGTAGCGGCCGGCCGTGCACGGGCGCACCCTTGGAAAATGGGCGGTCAATCTGAAACAGCGGCCGTTATTGCCATCGCTGGCGTCGGTACAACAGCGTCAGCCGAGTGCGCCAGGCCGGCTACATCCATGTTCGCGTGAGGTGAAAAAACATGGAAGATTCCAATCGGGCGGTTTTACACCTTACCTCCCTGGCCGTATCGACGACGGTGGCGCTCCTCCTTTACCCGGTCGTGAGAAAGGGACTGTCCCTCAAGGACGGACTTGTGTACGAGATGGGGCGCTGTTTGCTGCTGCCCCCGGTATTCATCGCGGCGTTTTGCGCCGTCTACACGTCGGCGGAGCTCGGCCTTATCCCGGAGGCCCACGGCCTCGCGGTCCATGGGTTCGCCGACGCCCTTTTGATAGCCGCGTCGCTCTCGCTCCTTCGCCTGGCCGCAAGGCAGAGGCGATACCTCAGGAGGATGGAGGAGTAGCGCGGTATGGACTACTCGGACGTGGTCATGCAGATATGCGTCGAGCTGACGAGCGTTTGGGGCGGGTTGGCGCCGCAGATAATGAAGAGGAGGTTCCAGGAGGTCGGCGCGTCGATGGACAACCCTACGGAGGACGGCCTGAAACTTTTCATCAAGCTGCTGGAGGAGAAGGCTCTGGTCGAGATGTACGGCCCAGAACTTGCGAAGAAGAAGGCATCCGCCTATCTGCGGTGGGTAAAGAACGTGAGGGGGGCATCGTGATCGTAGCGAGGATGCCGACCGACATCTTGCGCCAAATGAAGCGAAGCGCGAAAGGCGCAAAGTATAATCGTAATAAGCGGAATGTGGTCGTGGGCGGTAGTCCTTGGCGAACGAGGAAGGCAAAGGTACGGCAACGGTGAAGCTCCACGTAAGGGGGATGACCTGCACTTCGTGTGCGTCGAGCATCGAGATGGCGTTGAGGGAGCTGGACGGGGTTAGCTTTGCAGGTGTAAATCATGTGGATAAGACCGTTATCGTGAAGTACGACAACGCGAAGCTCGACGTCCGCAAAATCATGGAGGCCATCAGGGAAACCGGGTACGAGGCCTTCGAGAGCGCACGCGAGGCTGCGGAAACCCCATCGGGGAAAGAAGGCGCGGCCACCGACCCGGTCTGCGGAATGAGCGTGGACATGGCGGCCGGGATAAAGCGTGAGGTAGGCGGCAAAACCTACTATTTCTGTTCCGAGGCATGCGCCGTCTCGTTCCAAAAGGCGGCGGCGGACGGGAGGCGACCTCCGAAAGACAAGAAGCCGATGTCCGGGGGGATGCCCGGCGAGGAGGACGTGTCCGTCGAGTATGCGGCCATCGATCCCGTCTGCGGCATGAAGGTGGACAAGAGGAGCGCCATCGTCAGGGTCATCGGCGGGCGGAGCTACTACTTCTGCATGGAGACCTGCGCCAGGACATTCGATGACCCTGACAAGGAACTCAGGGACACGAAGAAGCGGGTGGGCATCGCGCTGGGCGGGGTGGTGCTGCTGGGCGTAATCCGCCTGGGGATGTTCATCGGGCTGGCGGCGGGAGTCACCGTCCTTACATGGGTGCCGTTCGGCTTCCTTCCGTGGTTCACTGGCGGCGTCTGGCTGTTCATCCTCACGACCCCGATAATATTCATCGGCGGCAAGAGCTTCTACGTCGGCGCGGCCAAGGCCATCAAG
Source organism: Thermoplasmatota archaeon (assembly GCA_036795795.1). GTDB lineage: Archaea > Thermoplasmatota > Thermoplasmata > SG8-5 > DAIRED01 > DAIRED01. The sequence continues at coordinate 3,976 of DAIRED010000100.1, forward strand.
TTCCGCAGGGCGAACATGGACCTGCTGATAAGCATAGGGACGCTCGCCGCGTATTTCTACAGCGCGATAATCGTCCTGCAGCAATTCCTGTCCGTCACCATCATCTCGGGGACGCACACCGACGTCTACTTCGACGTCGCGGCCGTCATCATCGCATTCGTCCTGCTGGGAAAATACATGGAGGACGTCATCAAGAGGAAGAGCTCCGCCGCAGTCCGAAAATTGCTGGACCTGAAGCCGAAGATGGCCACCGTCCTGAAAAACGGCAACGAGGTCGAGGTGCCGGTCGGTATGCTCGCCGTCGGGGACGTGGTCGTGGTGAAGCCCGGCGGGCAGGTGCCGACGGACGGCGTCGTGCTGGAGGGGCTCTCGACCGTGGACGAGAAGATGATAACCGGCGAAAGCATTCCCGTAGAGAAGAAGGCGGGGGACGAGGTCATCGGGGGCACCATCAACGTCCACGGGACCTTCAAGTTCGGGGCCACGAAGGTGGGCTCGGACACGATGTTGATGAACATCGTTAAGATGGTCGAGGAGGCGCAGGTGTCGGGCGCGCCCATCCAGAGGTACGCGGACAACGTCTCCGCATACTTCGTTCCGGCCGTCCTCTTGGCAGGGGCCGTTACGTTCTTCGCTTGGCTCGCTTTTGCGGGCTGGACCGCGGCGGTCCTGGCCTTCATAGCGGTATTGATTATATCATGCCCCTGTGCCTTGGGCATAGCCACCCCGACGGCGCTGATGGTCGGCGTCGGCAAGGGCGCGGAGGAAGGAATCCTTATACGGGGCGGCCAGTATCTTGAGAAGGCCGGATCGCTCGACGTTGTCGTCTTCGACAAGACCGGAACGATAACCAGGGGCACGCCCGAGGTCACCGATGTCGTGGCGGTCGGAAATCTGCCCGAGGTCGAGGCGCTGCGGTTCGCAGCGGCGGCGGAGAAGGGGTCGGAGCATCCGCTGGGGGAAGCCATCGTCAGGGCCGCATCGGGGCGGGAAATAGCCATGCCGCCCATCACGGATTTCACGGCCGTACCGGGCCAGGGTCTCAGGGCGTCGTGCGAGGGGCGTTCCATATTGCTGGGAAACAGGCGCCTTATGAAGGAGAACGGCGTCGCCGCCGGGGCGGTCGAGGAAGCCCTCGGCAAGCTGGAGGCCGAGGGGAAAACGGCCGTGGTGCTCGCCATCGACGGCGAGGTCTCGGCCATCGTCGCGGTCGCGGATACGGTCAAGGAGCGCTCCGCCGAGGCCATGGCCGAGCTGAGGAAGATGGGCGTGGAGACCGTGATGCTTACCGGAGACAACGAGGTAACGGCGAAGGCAGTCGCCGCGAAGGTGGGCATCGACCGCGTGATAGCGAACGTCCTCCCGGGGGAGAAGGCGAGCGTCGTCAAGGGGATGCAGGCCGAGGGCAAGGTCGTGGCCATGGTGGGGGACGGCATCAACGACGCGCCAGCGCTCGCGCAGGCAGACATCGGGATAGCGCTGGGCAGCGGCTCGGACATAGCCAAGGAGACCGGCGGTATCATCCTTATAAAAGACGACCTTATGGACGTGGTCAAGGGGATAAAGCTCAGCAAGCTCACCATGAGGAAGATAAAGCAGAACCTCTTCTGGGCGCTGGGCTACAACACGGGCGCGATACCGTTCGCGGCGCTCGGTTTCCTCAACCCGATGATAGCCGCCGCGGCGATGTCGGCCAGCTCACTGTCAGTGGTTTCCAACGCGGCGACGCTGAAGTACGCGAAACTGGGAGACTGACGAAATGGAGGCGACAACATGGCAATAGACCCGATATGCAAGATGACCGTGGACGAAAAGACGGCCAAGTGGACGTCGGAGCACGGCGGCCAGAAGTACTATTTCTGCGCCCCCGGATGCAAGCGGATGTTCGACAAGGACCCGGAGAAGTGGGCGGGCAAGACGAAGCCGAAATGCTGCTGCTGCAGCTAGGCCAGCAGATTTGCATATAATGTGGGGAATCATTTAAATAAAACCTTTCTGCTCTTCAATTCGGATTTAGAGGTGACGAAATTGGCGAAATACGTGTGCAAAGTGTGCGGCTACGTTTACGACCCAGAAGCCGGCGATCCGGACAATGGCGTGGCTCCCGGAACGGCCTGGGAGGACATCCCGGCCGGGTGGGTGTGCCCGCTCTGCGGGGCCAGCAAGGAAGAGTTCGAGAAGGAAGAGTGAGCAATTAGGCGGGTGTGAATAATGGTGGCCAGGGAGATCAAACCGGGCGTGCACTGGGTCGGCGCAATCGACTGGGACAGAAGGCTCTTCGACGAGCTGATTCCGCTTCCCGACGGCACGACGTACAACTCGTATGTTGTTCGAGGCAGCGAGAAAATAGCCCTCATCGATACCGTGGACCCAGCAAAGGAAAAGGACTTGCTGAACAACCTGCGCGAGCTGGGCGTAGACAGGATCGATTATGTGATTACCCATCATGGAGAGCAGGACCACTCGGGCACGCTCCCAAAAATTCTGGAACTATACCCGATGGCCAAAGTGATATGCACACCGAAGTGCAAGGACTTGGTCAAAACATTGCTCCATGTACCGGATGATAGAATTATCGCCGTAGCAGATGGTGAGACCCTATCGCTCGGCGGCAAAACCCTCGAGTTCATGCACGCCCAATGGGTCCACTGGCCTGAGACAATGATTACGTACCAGAGAGAGGATAAAATCCTTTTCTCATGCGACTTCCTCGGCTCGCATCTGGCGCAGAGCGACATTTTTGCGACCGACGAGGCGCGGGTGTACCACTCAGCGAAGCGCTACTATGCCGAGATAATGATGCCGTTCAGGAACCACATTGAGAAACACCTGGAGCGGCTTGCGAAGTACGATGTGGCAATGGTTTGCCCGAGCCACGGTCCTGTTTACACCAGGCCGGCATTCATCATCGATGCATACAAAGATTGGATATCGCCGAAAGTGAAGAATGAGGTCGTCCTCGCCTACGTCTCGATGCATGGCAGCACCCAGATAATGGCCGAGCGATTGATTGATGCGCTAGTCAATCGAGGCGTTTCTGTCAAGCCGTTCAACCTGGCGCGGACCGATTTGGGCGAACTGGCCATGTCGCTCGTGGACGCATCCACGGTGATAATCGGAACGCCGACCGTGCTGGGCGGCGCGCACCCACTCGCAGTCTACGCCGCTTACTTGACGAATGCCCTCAGGCCGAAGACAAGATTCGCCACGGTTATCGGCTCGTACGGGTGGGGCGGAAAGACGGTCGAGCAGCTCAAGGGGATGTTGACAAACCTCAAGGTAGAGCTTCTGGAACCGGTATACGTGAAAGGTCTTCCGACTGAAGACGACCTAAAGAAGCTGGATGCCCTTGCGGATGAGATATCGAGGCTACACGAAGTCAATGGAATCAAGTGAAGGAGGTAAAATCATGAAAAAATCAGGATGCGGGTGTGGATGCGAGTGCGCGGAGAAATCGATGCCAGTGCAATACAAGTGCGCGTGCGAGGATTGCGACTGCGGTGTTGTCGGATTCGACAAGGTGCCCAAGGAAGCCCCGAAGTGCTGCGGGAAGCCGATGAAGAGGGTGAAGTGAATGACGGAGAGGATGGAAGTCTACAAGTGCAAGATATGCGGGAACATAGTGGAGATGGTGCACGGCGGAGCGGGTGAACTCGTCTGCTGCGGTGAGCCGATGGCGCTCTACGTCGAGAACACGGTGGATGCGGCGAAGGAGAAGCACGTGCCAGTTATCGAACGCGGGCCAGGCAACCTTGTTACCGTCAAGGTCGGCTCCGTGGCTCACCCGATGGAGGAGAAGCACTACATCGAGTGGATAGAGCTCATCGCCG
>DAIRED010000101.1:0-7802 GCA_036795795.1 Thermoplasmatota archaeon
GCGAAAGAGGACATCATCGAGGCGCAGACCAAGGCGAATCCCATCCAGGTGATGGTGGACGCCATCGAGAACGCCGCGCCGCGCGAGGAAGTCACCCGCCTGAAATACGGCGGAATCTCCGTCCCGAAGGCGGTCGACGTGTCGTCGGCCCGCCGCCTGGACATCGCGCTGAGGAACATCACGACCGGCACGGTCTCGGCATCCTACAAGAGCACAAAATCGATCGAGCAGTGCCTAGCCAACGAGCTCATCCTCGCAGCGAAGAAGGACATGAACAGCTTCTCTGTCGCCAAGAAGGAGGAGGTCGAACGCGTCGCTGGCTCGGCCAGGTAAGCGCGCTCGTCTTTAACGGAACGGTGTAGTTATGGGACGCAAGGAAGAGAACATCAAGAGATCGCAGGCATTGATGACCAAGCCGAAGTTCATCCGCAACATCGGGACGGCGGCGCACATCGACCACGGCAAGACGACTTTCAGCGACAACCTGATAGCCGGAGCCGGCATGATGTCCGAGGACCTGGCCGGCAAGCAGCTGATGCTGGACTTCGACGAGCAGGAGCAGGCCCGCGGAATCACAATCAACGCAGCCAACGCGTCGATGGTCCACGTCTACAAGGGCCAGGAGTACCTCATCAACCTCATCGACACGCCCGGCCACGTGGACTTCGGCGGCGATGTGACGCGCGCCATGCGCGCCATCGACGGCGTCTTCATCCTCGCCTGCGCGGTCGAAGGGGTCATGCCCCAGACCGAGACGGTCATACGCCAGGCCGTCAAGGAGAAGGTCCGCCCCATCCTCTTCATCAACAAGGTCGACCGCCTCATCAACGAGCTGAAGGTCACGCCGGAGCAGATGCAGACCCGCCTGACGGGGATTATCACCGAGGTCAACGGAAAGATTTTGAAGCTCCTGCCAGATGACCTGAAGAAGGCCTGGGCGCTCGACGTCACGGGCGGAACGGTCGCGTTCGGCTCGGCCTACCACAACTGGGCCATCTCCGTGCCGTTCATGAAGAAGACCGGGATAACGTTCAAGGACATCTACCAGTTCTGCGCGGACGGCAAGCAGAAGGAGCTCGCGAAGAAGGCTCCGATACACGAGGTCATTCTGGATATCGTCATAGAGCACATGCCCAACCCGCTCGACGCCCAGAAGCTCAGGGTGCCGCAGATTTGGAAGGGCGACCCGGAGTCCGCCGTCGGCAAGTCGATGGTGCACTGCGACCCGAACGGGCCGGTCGCGATGATGGTCACGAAAATCATTGTCGACCCGCACGCCGGCGAGGTCGCAATAGGTCGCCTGTTCTCGGGCAAGATCGCCCGCGGGCTCGACCTGTACGTCAGCGGCATGCCGAACAAGAACCGCGTCCAGCAGGTCGCGCTCGCGGTCGGCGCGGACCGCATACCGGTCGACGAGATAGCGGCGGGCAACATCGTCGCCGTCGTCGGCCTCAAGGACGCCATCTCCGGCTCGACGATATCGTCCGACCAGGCGATGGAAGCGTTCGAGAAGATGGTCCACTCCTCCGAGCCGGTCGTCACCGTCGCCATAGAGGCCAAGCACATGAAGGACCTGCCCAAGCTGGTCGAGGTGCTGCGCACCATCGCCAAGGCAGACCCGTCCATCCAGGTCGAAATCAACCAGGAGACGGGCGAGCACCTGATGTCCGGAATGGGAGAGCTCCACTTGGAAATCACCCAGTACCGCATCGTCAAGGAGCACGGCGTCGAAATCAAGGCGTCGCAGCCCATCGTCGTCTTCCGCGAGTGCGTGGAAGGCAAGGGCGGTCCCTTCGAAGGCAAGTCGCCGAACAAGCACAACAAGTTCTACATGGAGGCCATGCCGCTCGAGCCGGCGATAGTCAAGGCCATCCTAGAGGGAACCGTGCAGTCCGGGGGTAAAATCAAGGACGCGAAGGTCCTCGCCAAGACCCTCCAGGAGCTCGGCATGGAGAAGGACGAGTCCAAGTCCGTCGTCGCCATCCAGGACACAAACATGCTCATCGACGCCACGAAGGGCATACAGAACCTCAACGAGACGATGGAGCTGGTCATCGATTCCTTCCGTGAGGCGATGAACAAGGGCGCCCTCGCGGACGAGAAGTGCATGGGCCTCAAGATGAGGCTCGTGGACGCCAAGCTGCACGAGGACTCGATCCACCGCGGCCCGGGCCAGGTCATACCGGCCGCGCGCCTCGGAATCTACGGCGCGATGTGCCAGGGCGGACGCATACTGCTCGAACCGAAGCAGAAGGTCTTCATCAACTGCCCGCAGGACGTCATGGGCGACGCGATGCGCGAGCTGCAGCAGCGGCGCGCGGTCATCGAGGACATCCAGCAGGAGGGCGACAACGCCGACATCAAGTCCAAGGCGCCGGTAGCCGAGATGTTCGGTTTCGCGTCGGCGATTCGCGGCGCCACGCAGGGCCGCGCACTGTGGTCGACGGAGAACGCCGGCTTCGAGCGCCTCCCGCGCGAGCTTCAGACGAAGATAGTCGGCGAGATACGCACGCGCAAGGGCCTGAAGCCGGAGCCGTACAGCGAGGCGTACTACTCGTCGGCGTAAAATCGTACTTTCAAATCCCTTTCATTTTAAATTCCTCTTCACCCAGATGGCGAACTCCGCGGCGTGGCGCACGACCTTCTCCGCCTCGCCTTTCGGGATTGGCAAACCGTGGTATCCCGCGCTCGAACGGAGGTCCAGCGCCGCCTTGAGCCTGGCCCTCTGCGACCCGTCGTTCAGCAGCCTCACGACGTCGAGATGGAGGAGCAGCGCCTCCCTGTGGTCCGCCGAGGCCCGCTTTCCCAGGTGGAATATCGTCAGCGCGTCGTTAGCGTTCATCATGGATTGCGCGGCATTGAATGCGGCGGCATTGAAGCGCCCGGATTCCACGCACCCAGCGGCGACCGCCAGGAATTCCTCGGCCCGGACTGCGAACCTCGCGGCTTCCGCATCACTCACTCCCGTAGCCATCCGTCATCTCCGTACAGCACTTTTCCCTCGCCCAGGGCCCCGAGCACGAACGGGTCGAAGCTCTCCATGCGCTCCAGGACCTGCTCCCGCGTCAGGCATACGGCGGAAATGTATATCTCTTTTTCCTCCAGGATATTCCATTCGATGGATTCCATGTTCTTCGGAGGCTTTCCGTTCTTCGTGACCAGGAGCACGTCCACGTCGCTGCCTTCCCCCGCCTCTTCCCTGGCCACGGAGCCGAAGAGTATGACGTTCAGGACACCGCGCTTATCCAGGTCCTCCGCGAAACGCTCGGCCGCGCCCCTAAGCGCATTGAGGTGCGCGGATAGCAGGTCTATGAGCTGCGGGTAGACGGCGTGTCTCTGATTCAACATGTAGAGCTGCGAGCGGCCCGCTCTTCTGGCATCGAGAATTCTCGCTTTGGCGAGTTCGTGGATTGCGGGATGGATGGTTCCGTACGACATCCCTGTCAGATTCGCCACGTCCCTAGCCGTGCGACCCAATCCCGGATTTCTGGCCATGCGGGTCAGCATCCTGACCTTGGCCTTCGAGCCCAGAATTCGTTCCAACATGATGCGGTACATTGTTTCGCCAGTATTTAAATATATCGAGGAATAGATTCTAAAATCGAAAAAACGATAATGTCTTATTGCCATGCGGAGCTTGCTTGGTCACGCACAAGGCTCACATCCCTTTCATTTCGATTTCTCTGCTTATCTCGACATCCTCACCTTCGCCTCGCGCCACCTCGGCCTGCCGCCCTCGGGGCGAATCCAGAACGCCCCGAAGGTGAGGTGGTACCCGACCCTCGGCGAGGTCTGGATTACGGCCAGCGTCTTCTTCGCGGAGTGGCGGACGCTCCAGAACGTGTCGGGGCTGCTGCGGCTCCCGTAGGCTCTCTTCCTTATCGAGACGATGACCTCCAGCCAGGCGTCGTAAGGAAGGGGGTGCCCCGAGTCCTCGGCCTCGCGCAGCTCGTCGAGGGCGTACTCCAGGTCGGTCTTGGACGGCTCGCACTCGCTTCCCGGGTGGCTGTGGTAGCCGCCCACCAGCGCCACGCCGCGCATGTACGACAGCGCCCGCAGGACCTCCCGCGTCCGGACGCCCGCCGCTGCGTTGCTCTCCTCCGCGGAGCTGGGGCGCCTGGCGATGAACTGCTGGGGGTACGCGCTCCGTATCCTGAGGCGCCGCTGCGGCGGGGCCTTCCGGCGCACCGCCCCGGTCAGGAACCCCACGCACTCGCAGTTGTATGCCTCAATCGACGACGCGCACATGTCGAGGAAGGCCCCGGGCCCTATGAGAATTGAATCGGGGAGCACGCCGGATGCTATGTGGTCGCCCTACATAAGCGAAACGGAAAGCCTCGGGCTCGCACTTGGGCGGCGCTCCGCGGTCATTTGTACTGCTGGCACCTGTGGCAGTACCAGCGCTGGTACGCCTGTATGAATTCGAGCGGCGCGCCGCACCAATTGCACGGCGGCTGGGCTATAGCCGAGCCAAAGGCGTCGAAGATGTAGTTCACAGATTCGCGCGCGGTCGAATGATACCTCTGGCAGGCGTGGCACCAGTACTGGCCGTACTGGGGTATCCATTCCACGGGTCGGAAGCACGTCGGGCAATACGGCATCTTCCCGCGATTGGCACGGCGATATAAGATTCTTGCGGCGCGCTGGGGTGGCAACCCGATTCCGCAGGGTTTGACGTACCGGAACCGGAGCGTGCCTCACGCGCGCCGGGGCGACGGTTAAATAGCCCGCCCGCCATCTGCGGAGCGATGACGTCGCCATGCCTGCGCCACGGGTGCACCGAGTGCTGCAAGGACACGGAGATGCTGCTGACGAACGATGACGTCGAACGCCTCGAGCGGCTCGGCTTCCACCGCAGCTACTTCTCGCGCGAGATTAACGGCTGGCTCGAGCTCAAGAACGTCGACGGCAGGTGCGCGTTCAACGACGGGCGCCGGTGCCTGGTCTACGAAGGCCGACCCGAGGGCTGCAGGAGCTACCCGGTCGTGCATTCGGGCGGGCGCGCGGTCATCGACGGTGATTGCCCGCACGGGGAGGAGTTCGAAATCGAGCCAGGCTCCGACGAGCGGCTCGTGGCCCTGGTTGCGAGGCTGAAATCCGAGAGGCGGAAGACCAAGTGAGATTGGGTTATCGACCCCCAGTTTGGTTGAAAACAGGCAAAATTGAAAGGGTTTTTAGGCGGCCGGCTTTTCCTTCCGCCTTCTCAGGTTCCTCGTCGCCTGCGCGGCGAGGTAAGCGAGTTCTATCATGTTTTAGCACCTCCGTACTCCCAATGCGCGGTCACGGGGGATAAGGCGAGTGATTATTCGTGGCCGCTCCCCGGCCACTTTCGATGGTTATTTGTAAGCGGTGGACGATTGTCCGCCATGGCGTTCTTCGATGAGTCGTACCCGGAGAAGGAGGTGCTGCCAGGCGCGAGGATGCGCGTGCTCTGCGGGCGCTCGGGTCGCATCATGGCCGTGCGCTACTCGTTCAAAGCTGGCACGGTGCTCCCGAGGCACTCCCACCCCCACGAGCAGGTCGGCTTTCTGGTATCGGGCGGGGGTCAGTTCACCCTCGGCGGCGAGAGGCGGACGGTGCGCGAGGGCGATGGCTGGCAGATACCTGGCGGCGTCGAGCACGGCGTGACGTTCACGGAAGACTCGGTCGTCGTGGAAACCTTCAATCCGCCGCGCGAGGATTTTTTGATTTGACCGATGCAGGATTTTTATACGGACACCGCGATGCCTTCCCGGTGAGCTCGTGAACTACGCCATCGTCTACTGGTCCAGGTACGGGAACAACAGGAAGATAGCCGAGAAGCTGTCGGAGCTGCTGAGGCCGAAGGGGGAGGTGGCCGTGGTCGTCGCTGCGGACGGGCTGAAGCTCCCGGAGGCGGACGTCTACATCTTCTCCGCCGCGGCTGAGAAGTTCACCGTCAACTCTGAGATGAAGGCGCTTATGAATGGGCTCACTGGCATGGAGGGCAAGCGCTACGCCATCATCAACACGCACGCGCTCGGATTCCACAACTGGCTCGGGCGCATGGACAAGCTGCTGTCGAAGAGCGGCATGGCTAAAATCGCCGAGCTGGACTTCCGCGTGGGCGCGGGCACGGACAGGGGCGAGGGTCTCCCCGCTGGCTGGGAGGGGAAGCTGGGGGAGTTCGCGGAAAATCTGTAGGGCGCGACCATACGCTTATATCGCCCCAGCCGAATTCATAGGCCGTGGCGTCAAGGCAGGGAACCCGCATCACGCTGATGCTGCTGGCTATGCTGTTCGCAGTAGTGGGCTTGATAGTGCTGTTTTTCGCCGTGGACTCAGCCGACGGGGTCTTTGGCAATTCTGGTGGGGAGGACGATAATTATGTGGAGCCGGAGCCGTGGGAGCAGTCCCCCGAGGTCAAGGCGCTGACCGACCCGTTGTTGGTTGCTGGTTTCATCTTGTTTTGCGTCGCGGGGATTTTTGTCGCAGCGGCCTCGCTGGTGAAGAAGATGGAGGTCAGAGAAGATATGAGGCGCCCGAAGCCCGGCGAGCCCGCGCTCTTCCCGCCCCGGCCGGGGGAGTCCGAAAGGCGCTTGTGCAAGTGGTGCGGGGAGCTGGCGAAGCCGGAGCACAAGCATTGCGGGAAGTGCGGGAAACGATTGTGAGGTCAGACGGCGCCGTGACGCCATTCGACGACTTCCAGCGCCTCTGAGTATCGGCTCGCAATGGAATTGGCCGATACCGATATATAGAACCCCGTCAATATCGGAGATGTCATAAAATGCCCGATACCGATATTTCCGAAAACACTAGGAGGATTCTGGCGCGGGTCGATTCGAAGAAGGCCATTCTCGACGCGAGGAGGCCCCTGCCCGCGGAAGCCGTTCGGAGGATTCACGAGGAGTTCAGGCTCGCCCATACGTACAATTCCAACGCAATCGAGGGGAACACCCTGTCACAGAACGAGACGAAACTGGTCATAGAGGAAGGCATCACCATCGGCGGCAAGCCATTGAAGGACCATCTGGAAGCGACCGGAAATGCGATGGCGTTCGACCGGGTGGCCGAACTGTCCCGAAGTTTCAACACCATCGACCACGTCGTCATCCAGGAGCTGCACGAGATGGTCACCAGGGGGTTGCAGATGGATTCCGGGCGGTATAGGACCGTCAACGTGCGCATCGCGGGCGCGGCAAAGAGCCCGCCCGACTTCTCTAAGGTTCCCAGACTGATGGACGGGCTCATAAGCGATATAAACCGGTCGGTCGCACATCCGCTGATGACCTCTGCGCGCTTGCATCACGGGCTCGTCCAGATACATCCCTTCTCCGACGGGAACGGCAGGGTGGCCCGCTTGCTGGCGAATTTATTCTTGATGAGCCACGGCTACCCGCCGGCGGTGCTGAGAACGGAGGGCCGGAAGGCGTACTACAGGTGCCTCGCCAGAGCGGACGTCGGCGACATCGAGCCGCTCGCGGTCTTCGTGGCGCGCGCGCTGGACGAATCGCTGGCGCTGTACCTGGCGACGTTCGGCGGGGCTGACGCGCTCATGCCGCTATCCGAGCTGGCGCGCGGCACACCTTACTCGCAGGAGTACCTCAGCCTGCGGGCTCGCCAGGGGCTGCTGGGCGCGGTCAAAATCGGGAGCGAGTGGCACTCGTCGAAGCGGGCGTTGAAGGATTATATCGGGGCGCACGGGAGGAGCTGAGCGCCGGCGGAAGGCGGTTGCAGGACAACGGTTTTATCCTGCGCGGCCATTGTCCAACCGGAAGATGACCGACGGAGACACGCGCATCGTCAGGGTTATCGCCCTGCTGCTGTTGATAGGGATTTGGGCC
>DAIRED010000102.1:0-7798 GCA_036795795.1 Thermoplasmatota archaeon
CAGTTTCACAGGTAATTCGTCTGCAAGACTTTCGTACAGTTTTGCTATGCTCGCTCTTTTCCTCAGGAATTCGGGCAAACGGTCTAGCTGCACCAATCCGAGAGCTGCCTGGATATCGGTCAACCGGTAATTGAAGCTCAACTCGGTCATGTCATACTCGTAGGTTCCTGCCTTGCCATGCCTAGACCGGGCGTCCTTGTTGATGCCATGGTTCCTCAAAGTTCTCAGTTTGTTGGCAAGTTCTTCGTCGTTGGTCGTGACCATACCGCCCTCGCCAGTCGTCATTTGCTTGACCGGGTGGAAGCTGAACGTTGTCATGTGTGCGATGCTCCCGACCTTCTTGCCGTCGATTTGCGCACCGACAGCGTGCGCAGCATCTTCGATGACGGTGATGTCTTTCTTCTCCGCCATGTCCATGAAATCCAGGATGTCGCAGGGGTGCCCTGCGTAATCGACTGGAAGAATCGCCTTTACGTGACTGTTCAATTTTTTCCGCGCACAATCTGCGCTCAGGTTGTATGTGTCGGGTTCGATGTCCGCGAAAACCGGCTTTGCGCCGCAGTATGCCACTGCATTTGAAGTTGCAACGAACGTGAATGGGGTAGTGACTGCCATGTCTCCTTTTTTCAACCCTGCTGCCTGGCAGGCTATTTGCAGAGCTGCCGTCCCGCTGTTGACTGCAATCGCTTCCTTAGCACCCACGAATTTCGCGAAAGCTGTCTCGAACTCCACGACCTTGGGGCCAGTAGTCAACCAATCTGATTTCAATACAGCATCCACGGCTACCGCTTCTTGTTCCCCTATGTCCTGTCTGCCATACGGGAGGAATGTTTTTCGCTTAATCATGTGCATCACCGTGTCGTTTCTCTAGGATTTCAATCCCTTGTTCCAGCTTCGTGGCGGGCTTCCACCCAAGGAGCTTCCTCGCTTTCGATGGGTCGCACTGGAGCTTCATTATCTCGCTCTGCGGGTGGTGGTGCTTGATGTGCTCTATCGGAACCTTTCCTTTGGACACCATCTCCGCGAGGCGGTTGACGGTGATGTCCTGACCGGTTCCAGCGTTGATTGTTTCGCCGACAGCCTTTTCGCTCAGCGCCGCCTTCACAATGAAGTCTGCGCAGTCTTCCACCCATAACAGGTCGCGCGTCTGCTTGCCCGAACCGAATATCTGCAACGGGAGGCCGTTCGCCGCTCTATCAACGAATATCGATACAACCCCGCCTTCCATGTTTCTCTTCTGGTACGGTCCATAGGTGTTGAATGGGCGCAATATCGTGACTGGAAGGCCGTAGCCGTGGTAGTAGCTCTCTGCCAGGTATTCTGCGGCCAACTTGCTCGCGGCATAGGGCGACTTCGGCTTGACCGGGTGTTTCTCAGATATTGGCACATTGGCGATATCGTACACCATGCAGGTTCCGATCAATGTCAGCCTCGTACCCATCTTCCTGCATTCTTCAAGAACGTTGTACGTCCCAAGTATGTTGTTCTCGTACGATGAAGCCGGTTTGTCGAGGCTTTCCTGGACATTTATCTGCGCGGCGGCGTGGATTACGGCATCCGGTTTGAACTTGAATGCGCTCTTGACGTCGGTGGTTTCTTTCACATCGCCAGTTTTCAATCCTTTGAAGTTACTATCGTCCTCGAATTCCCTCAAATTCCCTCTGGAACCGTTGGATAGATTGTCAAAGGCCATGACCTGATGGTCCTCCAGCAGCTTTGAAACAACCCAGCGGCCGATGAATCCCGCGCCGCCAGTGACGAGGAACTTCATGCGATGCCTTCCCGCTCGAGAAGCGCTTTAATCTCTTTCGGAGGCAAAGCCTTCTGCGCGTGCGAAGTGTAGACCTTCTTCACACGGGGATATCTGTCGTATTTCGAATAGTCGAAATTGCGGAACTTCTGTTGACCTGGCAGTATCGCGAACATGTCGCCAAGGTCCCGCGCGCGCGACATCTCCTCCTCCGTCATGAGCTCCTCATACATCTTCTCGCCGGGCTTGGGACCGATTATCTTTGTTTTTATGCCATTTCCGCCCATCGCGGTGACGAGGTCTTTGACCCGTATGGCATCCATCTTCAGCACGAAAGTTTCGCCACCGACCGAGCATTCGGTCGCCTTGAAGACCAGGTTGACCGCTTGGTCGAGAGAAATGACGAATCGAGTCATGTCGCCGTCGGTGATTGTAATCGGTCCGCCCGCGTCTATCTGACTCTTGAACAGCGGGATCACGGAACCCCTCGATCCGAGCACGTTTCCGAATCGCACGGACGAGAAGACCGTTTTGTGCTTGCCCTTGTGGAAGTTCGCCGCCGTGACAAGCTTTTCTCCCAGTAGCTTGCTGGCGCCCATCATGTTGCTCGGGTTGACGGCCTTGTCGCTGCTCGTGAAGATGACCTTCTGGACCCCGTTTGCGAGAGCTGCATCGACAAGATTCACGATGCCGTCGATGTTAGTCTGAACGGCTTCGAACGGGTTGTACTCGCATATATAGACGTGCTTCAGGGCTGCGGCATGGAAGACGATGTCCACATCGGTCATCGCCATCATCAGGCGCTTGCGGTCCCTGATGTCTCCGAGGAGGAATCGCATCCGGGGATTATCTGCGAAAATCTGGTGGGCGCAGTCCAGGGAATTTTCGTCGTTCGTCATGAGCCTGATGCTGGCCGGGTCGTATTTCAATAAAACGGAGGCGATTCCGATTCCGATGGTACCCGTCCCTCCAGTTATCAAAATCGTCTTGCCCTTGAACGTGCTCGATATGCTCATATCAATGTGATTGCCATTCATTTACTTAAAACATGCAGATATGTTTATATATTGAGTATGTGTGGCAGTGCATAGATGGCGAGTATAAAAAAGCAGCTTGCTGTCAATGTCGCATTCAATTGTACAGTACGGTCCTGTGGTTCACAGGGCTCACGAGCAGCGAAAAAGGGTATGTCCGCACAATTCTTGTGAAGTTAAAAATTATCAATTGAGAGCCAATTTTTCGATAAGTTCTGCGACCCGTTTGGCAGATTTTCCGTCCCGATGGCCTACATAGCCATCCAGGAATGAACTGATTTCATTTGCTTTCTCAACTTTACCATCTAGGGATGATGTTATTGCGCCAGGTAAATCGGATTCGGCATAGACACCGACTGCGGCTCCGCTTGTCGCATATGGCATTATATCGGTTTTTCCGGTCAGATTGATCGTAATTACGGGTTTCCCCAACATCATCGCTTCTAAGCCGACGGTTGAAAGGTCCGTCAGAACCAGGTCAGAGGCGCGCACGAGCTCCTGGATGTCCATGTCTTTGATAAAAACCGCATCATTCCTCACCATGGATTTGTACCAATCAATTTCCTCGGCGGGATGCACTTTAATGACAAGGGTTGTGTTGGGAATGCCTTCCATGGCCTTGCTCACCGCGCTGTACATCTTTTTTACTTCGGTAAATAACTCGACATTGTGGTAGATGAGCGCACCGGTAGCCAGGACTACGATTCTATTGCCCTTGGGCACATTCAAACGTGCGCGAGTCGATTCCATGTCGAATTGATTGTTGGCGCCCATCCAAGAATCGTACAATGGTCTGCCGGTGACGACCAGCCTATTCTCGGAGATTCCATGGTTGACGAGAAACGTTTTACTGGCCTCTCCGTACACTGCCATTTTATCTGCAGTTAATGGCACGAAGCTGATGTGGCTTGCTGTCACACCGTGCTGGATGACCAGCGTCGATACACCCAGGACTTTTGCCGCAAGCACTGTCGACTTCTCGTGGGGCATGGCATCGAACGTGACGCACACCAGGCGCGCGTTCGTTGCGACCATCATGTCGCGCGCGGTGTAGAATGCCTTCACCCAGCGTGGTAGTAGAACATCGAAAATCTCGTCTAAATATTCCTCGACGGGTCGCCATATGTCAACGCCTTCATTCCTGAAAAGTGCGCAGAATTCATCATCGTCCTCCATGTCGTCCCAATTCCGTTGGAGTGCCTTTATTCTTGAGGTCATTTCAGCAAACGTTTTCTTCTGCAGGAACTCTTCAAACGATGCATAATCAATGCAATTATCCTTGAGCACTTGAATCATGGTAAAATCGCTAACGAGTATTGCCAGAGGGCAAATTTTGCCAGATTTCTTCAGCGCCTGCATAACTGGCAGTAGCTGGTTGAGGTGAGAGCGACCATAGAGCAAGAATATGGCTATGGGAGGTGATGTTCCAGACGTCGGGTTCCAATATCGTGTTGCATTGGAGTATCCAAGCGCATTCTTAATCGAGAACCTCAGGTCTCGATATCTCGCAGCCAATGATTGATTGGCATCGGAAGGGCCTTGGACTCTCTCCATGCTGATTTTATAATTTCGGAGGACAGCTTCGGAAACCATCGACATGATATTCTTCTTGGCCACATACACGACAACGGACGGGGATGTCTTATCCAGCACCTTCGCCAACGTGCTCGCTTGAATACAAGAACGCCTGACCGCCTGCTCCAAGTCGAATCGCAATATTTCCGCCAGCGTGATTTCTCCGATTTTGTAAACGTCTGGGTATCTATTTTTCGATAATGATACGAACTGGTCGAATGCATCTCTTGACCAGGAATATGCATGGCTCTCGATTTCATCCGTCGAATAGGATTTTGCCTCCACAAAATTAAATCCCAGCTCGGTTAGTTTCAATGAAACGAGCGGCTCGAACGATATGGTGCAGAACGATTCCCCGCGCGCCTTGCTAGACGCGCATTTGCTAGAAAGAATCTCCAAATCCTCTTTGTCGTGAATTAGGTAGACTCTATCGAACGAACCAGATGCGCTACCCATCAGATTCTGTTATTGGGCACGGGGTATATATCGCTTTGGGGTGGGAAGGAATAAATATATAATAGCGGCTCGATAAGTATTCGATGCGCAAAGTGTGCTTCATCCACCAAAAATCGCTTGGCCACGCTGTGGAGGCGAATCTATTAAGGGCGCACGTGGACAAAACAAATGACATCGAGAGCGATTTTTATGATGTAGCGTTCGAGAATGAGAAAATCAACAACTCATGGGGATGGAGGGTTCCATTCCTGACGGACAGCGACTTGGACCTCTTCGCCTACCGAAGCCACGTGGCGGGTAGCATCGAGGTCGCAGAGTATCTGAAAACCCGTAGACCGCCCGATGCAATCTACGTCCAGACGCATAATGTAGCGTACCGAATTTTGGATTTGATGCGGCGAGTTCCCACGACAGTCACTCTAGATGCCCCAAATGTCGTTCTTGCAAACTGGGGCTGGAACGCAAAGCTACCATACACGAGGGTGTCGTGGATTCCGTCAATACGCATGGAGAAGAGGATTTTTCAAACCGCCCGTGCAATAATCATCCGTTCGGAATGGGCCAAGAAGGAGATAACAGAAAGACACGGAATTGATGCCAATAAAATCCATGTCGTTCCATCGCCAATCCACATCCCTGAGATAAATAGGCAATACACTGGTGATGAAAAAGTCCGCCTTCTATTCGTAGGCGCCGATTTCGAGCGGAAAGGCGGGGACAAACTTCTGGCTGCATTCAAGAGGCGATTCGCAGACTCCTGTGAATTGCATCTAGTCACGAAAGCCGACATCATGCCTAGCCCGGGAGTTCATGTTCATAGGGGTATCTCGGACCAAGAGCTGGATAATCTCTACCGAAAAGCGGACATCTTCGTATTCCCGACGCATCACGAGCCATACGGCCGCGTGGTGGCGGAGGCGATGGCTTACGGACTGCCAGTCATCGCATCAAATGTCGCGGCAATCCCGGAGATCTTGTCGAATGGAGAATGCGGGCGATTCATAGAGCCGGGCGACGCACCATCCCTAGAAGGTGCCATCGAAGAACTTGTCAGCGACCCGGAATTGAGGAATCGATTGGGGAGTTGCGCCAGGGAGAAGGCGAAGTCCGAGTTCGATACCAACCTAGTTTGCCAGCGAGTAATAAATATAATAAAATCTACAATGGCTTGAATCGAGCGAACTTATATATATCGATACAAAACTAACAACGAGCGAGATGAGAATCCTCCAAATCGCCACAAACTATGACCCGAAGCGTCTCGGCGGAGCCGAGCGGATGGTCGATCACCTAACGCGTCACCTCGTGAAAAACGGCCATGACGTTGGGGTTCTAACCTGCGAAGAAGCGGGCGATGCAGCAGACTACAAAATATATCGCGTCCCGAAGCCGATAGACATCGCCGAGCGGTTGGGCACGTCGATTCTTTCAATCCCCTCGATGTGGAACGTTGCCTGGCAGCCCCGGTTGGAGAAGATTATGACTGGCTACGATTTGATTCATTTTCACAACACCCACTCTTACGCCATTACTCATTACGGCGTGCGCGCGGCCAAGAGGCTGGAGAAAAAGATTGTTTGGACGCCACATGATTACTGGTTTGCGTGCCCGCGGCAGACGCTGATGCGAAACGAGCGCGAAGAATGCAATCAGGCTATATGCGATGCTGGTTGCCTGGGAAAGGGGATGCGCGGGCGATGGCTTGCGTCTAGGCACAGGGCTGCCAATGCGCTGAAAGATGCGGACATGGTGCTGCCGCCGAGCGAGTACGTCGCAGGTAAAATACGCGCATTTGGGGTCCCTGCGGAACGAGTGCGAACAATCTACAATGGAGTAGAAATTCCGAAATCTCCTCCGGTATTCAATCATGGTAAGAGCATTCTCTACGTGGGCCGGCTGGATGTGTGGAAGGGAACGAGGGTTCTAGCGGATGCCTTCATCGCTTTATCGAAAATCGAACCTGATGCTGAGCTTGCGGTAGTCGGGGAAGGCCCGGAGCGCGAATTCCTCGAAGCAAAGGTGTCACAGAGCCGGGCGCGGTTTCACGGCAGGGTTTCCCAGGATGCGCTGGATGGCTTTTACGCCGCAGCATCGGTGGTCGTCGTTCCATCGATATGGCCGGAACCCTTCGGGCTTGCTGCGGTCGAAGCGATGGCTCGCGCAAGGCCGGTAGTCGCTGCAAGGAGTGGGGCGCTGCCAGAAATCATCGAAGACGGACGTTCCGGCGTCATTGTCACACCTAATGACCCTAAAGCCCTCGCTGAGGCGGTTTTGAAAATATTGAATGACGGCAAGATGGGCAAATCGTTTGGTGAGCGCGGACGAGTGTTGGCAGAATCTAAATTTTCCATCGAAGGTTACGGGAAAAATGTCGAAGCAGCCTACGAATCCGTGGCTCGCTAAGCGTCCCGTTTCAACATCATTCCCAGCACTTTCTTCATGCCACCGAGGGAAACAATTCCAAAGTAATACAATCCTACGAAATATAGCGGTATCAGCACCGCGCCCATGATGTCCTCGGTCATGTCCAGCATGACGACGGAGAGGTAGCCTAGCGCCATTATCCCGAGGAACAGCGCGTAGCCCACGGCGATGAATCCGCCCCGCGCGTCGATTCCCAGCACGGTCTTCATCTCTCTGAAGAAGAGCAGCGCGCAGACGAGCAGCCCAGCACCCATCGCCATCGCAGCGCCGTTCACGCCACCGATATTCATCTCGTATATCACGACCTCGCGAGGTATCAGAATGAACCCTAGAACGACGCTAATGGTCACGGAGACCAGCGATATCTTCAACGGCACGTCGGGACGCCCGCGGGCGCTGAACGACACCCACACCGGCATCACAGAGCCATAGAGCAAACCGAGCCCGATGAGGATTTGCAGCGACGTCACACCGTAAAGGAAATCGGGCTGGTCCGGGAAGATGATTGCGATGGCGTCGTCGGCAAAGAACACCAGCAGGAGCCCGAGTGTGGACAGGA
>DAIRED010000103.1:0-7720 GCA_036795795.1 Thermoplasmatota archaeon
TACGCGGAATCGAGGTGCGTCGCCCAGGAGCCCTTCTTCTCCACGTCCGCGTCGGTGATGATGTGCACGTCGAGCAGCCCGTCGCACTTGTATCCCGTGCGCTGGCAGTTCTCCGCAGCGAGCTTGGAGCTCCAACCCTTGAGCCATGCCAGCAGGTCCTCCCGCTGGTCCTCGCTCCCGCCGAAGTGGACGATGATGTCTATGTCGCTGCCAGCGGCCGCCGTGAACTCCTTGGAGCTGCCGACGACGTACAGCGCTTTGACTCCGTAGAGCTCGGGGTCCATCGCCGCGGCTATCTCCTTCGCCTTGGCCATCCTCCACTCCGAGTGGCGAGGAGGCACGGTGAAGGCCAGCGCGTCCCCGGCCTCGCCGTCCATGATGAGCGAAAGGGAGCCGCCCTCAGCAACATCCGCGACGCGGACCAGCTTCAGGACGCCCTCAATCCTCTCGCACCCCTTGCAGAACTCAGCAAGGCGATTCTCGGATATCTCGAAGAACTGGGCGTTGTAGATGACGCCTGGCTCGTCCGGGTACAGCGGCAGGTACTGGATGCCAGCCTCGACGAGGTCCTGGAAGAAGTGGGTGCCGAACGACAGCTCGGGGACGTAGCCGCCCTTGCGCTTGGCGACCTCGACCAGCAGCGCGGTGTTGTTGATGTCGCGGTACTGCACGGGGACTCCGAGCTTGATGTCGCCGCGGCTGCCCCAACGGCCGGGCCCCAGCAGAATGAACCGCCTCCGCGGCAGGCGCTGGTTCAGGTCGCCGACGGCCCGCGCCACGGCCATCATGTCCTCGCGCCTCTCCAGCGATTCGTATGCGACCGGGTCCACGTAGACGACGTAGTCGATGTTGGTGAGGCTTCCGGTCGTGACGTACCTGTGGGCCGAGAAGACCTGCCTCGTGCCCGGGATGTCCTTGGGAACCGGGATGCGCTCGGCGCCGAAGGCCTGGCTCTGCGGCCGGCACTGGAGTATGTAGAGGTTCTTCCCGTCGTGTGCGAACTCCACGTCCACGGGGACGCCCAGGCGCTCTTTCAGTATCTCGAGAACCTTGCGCATCTGCTTGACGAACGGCGTCCGCTCGACGATTCCGTTGAACGTGACGATGAGCTCGTCCTTCTCGGTGTCGAGCATCATGCCTGACGGGGGGATAAGCTGGCCCTCCTTGTGAATCGAGGTTATCTTGGTCAGCAGGGGGTATTCCTTGCCATACTTGGTGAACACATCTTCGACATCGACAGTCTCAATCCTCTTGGTCTCGAGGTTGATGACATCCATGTGCCTCTGCGAATACTGGACCGCCTCGTCCACGAGGGTGTTGACGCGGAGCTCCGGCCTGTGTGGCGAGAGCAGCGTGGGATAGTCGTCCGAGACGCGGTCGACGGCGCGCGTGCCCAGCCCGACGACCATCCTCAGCACGCCGTCCTCGCGGCGTATCCTCGGCGACCAGCGGAACTCGTTGTTGCTGAATCCGACGCCAGCGAAGGCGGGGAAGAAGTACGGCCCCACGCGCGTGCCTATGACCTCCTGGATGAGGACGCCCATGTCCTCCATCAGGTCGAGCATCCCGCGCTCCCGGCGGTACTCGATGGCGTTGGGGCCGAAGGTCGACGCCCAGACCTCGGCGACGGCGTCCATGAGCGCGTCCAGCTTCTCGTCTTCGGTGCCGATGTTCGGCAGGAAGAGGCTCTTGTATTTTCCAGAGAACGCAGCGCCGAACGAGTCTTCCAGGTGGCTCGATGAGCGCACGATTATCGGCTTGTCCTTGAACTCCCTCAGGACCCCGCGCAGGTCGGCGATTGTCTCGACGGGGAAGGCGGCGTTCTTGAAGACCTGCTCGAGGAACGGCTGCTCCTGGCGTATCTCGTTGGGCTCCATGTACTTGATTTCCGAGACCTCGTCCAGCGCGTTGTAGTGGATGAACTCCCTCATCGTGTCGGAGCTGACGTAGCGGGAGTTGGCGAAGGAGATGCCCATCATGTCCGGGTCCGTCTCGATGTCCTTGCGTAGCGCCTTCTGGGCCATGATGACGCCGGATGCCTTGCCTCCGAGCTTGCCGACCCCCTGAGCGGGGCCGATGGTGTGGTCCAGTATCTCGACGAAGTCCTCGACGGTGATGTAGTTCTTCCCGATGTTGATGTACTCCATCCTCTCCGTGAAGAACCTCCGGATGAGGTTGGTGCGGATGCTGATGTCGTTCTCCGCTGAGAGAATCCTCTCCGCCTCGGGAATCTTCCAGAAGTGGTTGAGCGCGTCCTTGACCTCCTTGAGGGTCGAGCCCATCTTCTCGGCTGTCTGGAGCAGGTGCTTGGCGTTGTTCTGCCTAAGCCAGAGGACCAGCAGTTCCATTATCTCCCCCGAGGTGAGGTTCTGCTTCGCTATCTCGAAGACGCCGGCCTGGAAGCGCTCGAGCTCCTTGATATCACTGCGCGGGTTGGGCATGTTGATGCCGCACCACTCGTCGTCGGCCTTGGGGCCACCGATGGGGCATAGGGTACCGACGAGGGAGTCGAAGGTGACGTTCTTCTTCCTCGAGAGGTGGTACATCATCTTCCTCGAGACTCTGAGCAGCGTGCTGGGGTCGGTCTTGATGAGCATGTCGATGATGACCTGCCAGTCGCTCTTCGGGATGGTCTTGCGCTTCGGCGCGGGCTCGAACTCGGACTTCGTCCCGGCCATGATCTGCTTGAGCTGGCTCTGGTATCGGTTGAGTTCCTCGTCGCTGCGGAACTGCTCGACGAACTTGCCCAGGCGCTCGGCTATGACCTTCAGGAGCTTCCTCTCCTCCTTCATGAACGGGTCTTCGCCCTCGAACTTGACCAGCTCCGAATAGAAGACTTCGAGCATCCCGGCCTTGCCAGTCGCGACGTTGATGGGGTACGAGAGGCACCACGGCCCCTCCCGGAAGTTCGGGCTCTTGAAGACGTCGCCGTTGACGCTTATCCGAGCCGTGGCCAGGTCGGGAAACTGGAATGCGGGCGGCAGGATATTTACGATTCCGGCGAGCGCGTCCTTCGGCGCGAGCCGCTGCTGCTCCATCATATCCGATATCTCGTAGAGGCAGTTCAGCTCCTTCAGGCGCTCGTTAAGTTCGTGGGTCTTGCGCTCCAGCTCGTCGCGCTCAGCCTGTTCGCCCTTTGTTGGTGTTCCGTCGACCGCCATGCCCTCTCACGCCTCGCAGGAGCCGCCTTCGCCTTTCTGAACCGCGGGGGGCTTCTTAAGGATTGCCCCTCGGCCAGTCCGGCCGTCTATCCTCACCTGGACTGGCTCCGAGGCCCGCACGTGCCTGACATCCCCGTCCTCCCCCGCCGGCGGGAGAGATTTCAGCCACGCCCAGTCGAAGTCCTCGGCGAACCTCGGTTTGATGGTGAAGTACCCGATTTTGAGCGAACTCATGTTCTGGAAGAAGTGCGAACCCTGCGACGGGTCGATGATGCGCCCTTCGACCGGAGTCTCGACGATGACCTTCGCGCCGGCGATGTCGCTCCAGATTATCGGTATCCCGAGCCACGGGTCCGTCGAGCCCCAGCGCCCCGGCCCTATCAAGACGTACGGCGTGCCCGCTTCCATCAACGCCTTGTTCAGCTTCCGTATGCTGGGCACGACTGCCTGGGACTTTGAGAGGTCGAATGTCTCAGGATTGACGTAAATGAAGTCCAGGATGCCGTCGACGACGCCGTTGCCCATGACGCTGTCGCTATGGCAGAGCGCTTCATCCTTGGCGATGTCCCCCAGCTCTACGCTGACGAGGTCCGCCTTGGCCACCATGCTCCTGACCTGCAGGAAGGTGAATTCGTGCCGACCCTCCCCGGTCCTGTCGAGCGTTAGGGCGAACTCTATCTCCACCGGGCATCCGAGCGAGACCTCGCCCATCCTCAGGACGAGGCATACGATGTTGGCCAGCGGGAACGCATCGCCCTGCAGCATCGGGCCGAAGTCCAGCACGCGCGCGCCGTCCCTGCCCGTGCCCGGATATAGCCGGTCGCCCTGCGGGTCGTAGGTGGAGACGAGTTCCTCCAGTATCCCGTCGCGTTCGGCGTCCTCGAGCCCGAGGCTGACGAGCGTGGCGGAGTCGTCCAGGCCGGTCTGCCCGACGCGGGAGCCGAGCGCCACGGCGTAGAACGTCTTCTGGGACTGCTTCATCAGCTCTCGTACCGAGCCGTAGTGCGGCACGTTCGGGTGGAGCGGGCAGAATCGGAACGACGTGCCGCCGTCGACGATTGTCTTGCCGAGACCCAGCGCGACGTTGGCGATGCCGTCGGTGTTGGCGCAGGAGCCGAACGGCCAGTAGTCGAACGAGCGCGCCACCCCCGATATGTCCGGATAGAACGCGTCCCCGTGCTTCGCGCCGGCGACCTCCTGCACGACGACGGCCATCCTCTCGTCCCCGACCTTGCTCGGCGTCGCCTGGATGTACGTCCTCGCCTTCTCGAAGTAGGTCGAGGCGAAGACGAACTTGACTGCGTCGCAGAGGTGCTGGAACCGCGCGTCTGTCTCGTTCGAGCTGTTGGGCAGCATCAGCGATTCGTACACTCCGGCGAATGGCTGGAAGAGCGCGTCCTCGAGCAGGCTGGAAGAGCGCACGCCGATGGGGGTTCTCACCTCCTCGACGAACGCCCTCAGGTCCCCGAGCACGGTTATGGGCAGGTCGGCCTCCAGGAACGCGGCGGCGATGCGGTCGTCGGGCATGCTGGCAAAGTCCTTCTCCAGCAGCTTGTTGTCCGCCAGGAACTGCTCGAATATCTCGGTGCAGAGGACGACGGTGCGCGGGATGGCCACGCGCTTGCCGGGGAACGCCCCGTCCGGCAGGTGCGCCGAAAGGATTCGGTCCATGAAAGCCAGCCCGCGGGCCTTGCCCCCCATCGCCCCACCCCCGAGCCTGCTGAATCGCACGTGCGGCCCGAACGAGTCGCGGGAGTAGTTGGCTATCGTGCCCGCCAGGCTCATCGCCTTGTGCCTGGAGAGTGCGTCTAGCGCCCCGCGCCTGATGTCCTCCGGCTCAGCCGATTCGCTCGCCAGCTTCTCGAACTCCGCCGCGAGCTCGAACTCGGTGCGCCCCGCGAGCCAGTCGGCGACCGTCCCGTCGGCCAGGTACTTTGCGAGAACGACCCCGGGGGTTGTCCAGAGGGCGCGCTCCAGGCTCCAAACGTCCGAGGCCTTTGCCACGGTCCGCCCGCCGAACTCGAACGACAGCTCCGCCGTCCCGAGGCGCCCGCGCACGAAGCTGGCTATCTCGCGCGCGAGGTTCGGCGAGTCGGCCCCGACCGTCCGCAACCCCCCCTCGCCCGTCGCCGCGTGCCGCCCGTTCCGGATTGCCAGCACGGGCACCTTCGCGGCGAGGGCTTCGGCGGCGCGCGCTCCGCCTGTCTCGTCCACAATCGCGCAGAGGATGCGGCCATCGTGCTTCTTTGCGAGTTCCAGTAGCTGCTCCTGGCTGTCTGCGAGGACGACCTTCGGGCGCCTCCTCACGCGAGTGAGTTTCTGGACGTGGGCCAGGTCCGCAGAGAGCAGGGCGTCGGTGTGCTCCCATATCTCGTCGTAAATCGGGGGCAGCAGCCCCGAGAGCCTAGTGAGCGAAGGGACGTGGACGAGGATGCCGCGCGTGCCGTAAGCCGTCGAGTCGGGGCCGTAGTTCTCCCCATCCTCCATCGCCTGGACGATGGCGAGGAATATCTTTCCGTCCCCGTGCCATGTGAATATCCGGTCTATTCCGGTGCACTCCCCCGACGCGGCCATCCTCGCCAGCTCGGGGGTGTTGTTCGCCAGGTAGACTACCTTGAGGTCCGGGTCCTTCTCCTTGGCTCGCTTGGCCAGCTCAAGCAGAGGCACGTCGCCCGGCGGGTTGAAGACGACGAGGAGGTCGACCCAGCCGCCTTCGATGGCGCCGAGCGCCCGCTCGCCGCTCGCCACGTGCTTTATCATCGGCACGTAGCCCAGCTCGCGCTGTCCATACACCCTCCTGAACAGGTCCGATAGGCGGCCCTCCTCCTCCAGCAGGAAGTAGTCGTACGCCGTCGAGACGAGCAGGATGTTGCGCACGCTCAGCTGCTGGTCGAGGCGGTCGAGCTCGATGCGGGCGCCGCCGGACTTGCCAGTAATTTCGCCCAGCGCACGGTCTATCTCCCTGTCGCGGCCCGTCATCTATGGCATTGTCTCCCTGCGCGAGATGCGAGGCGGGCTGTGCAGTTAGATTTCTATCTCACACCCAGCCACGCACGTGGCACGCCTCGGCTACCCTGGAAATCGCAATCATGTAAGCGGCGTCGCGCATCGACACGCCCTTCTGCTTCGAAAGGTCGAGGACGGCGTGGAACGACTTCGTCATCTTGTCGTCCAGCTTCGCCAGCACCTCGTCCCTCGTCCAGAAGTAGTTCATGTTCGACTGCACCTGCTCGAAGTAGCTGCACACGACCCCGCCGGAGTTCGACAGGAAGTCGGGGATGACCATTATCCCCTTCTCGTTGAGGACCTTGTCCGCCTCGGGCGTCGTCGGGCCGTTCGCGCCCTCGATGACGACCTTGACGCTCGGCTTCACTAGGCCGACGTTCCCTTCGTTGATCTGGTTCTCCAGCGCCGCGGGGATGAGTATCTCGACGTCCTGCTTGAGCCAGTCGTCGCCCGGCAGAATCTGGTATCCCAGCGCCTTGGCCTTGTCCTGGTCTATCGTTCCGAACCTGTCGGTGATTCCCTGGAGCTCGGCCATGTCGATGCCCTTCTCCCTGAAGAACGTGTAGGCCTTGGACTCCTTCTGGTCCCAGCACGCCGTCGCGACGACCTTGCCGCCGAGCTTCGTGTAGAGGTCGATGGAGTACTGCGCGACGTTGCCGAATCCCTGGACCGCCGCCTTGGTCTTCTTGATGTCGATGCCCCTGTCCTTGAGAGCCTCGCGGAGCTGGAAGATGACGCCGTAGCCGGTCGCTTCCTTCCTTCCGAGAGAGCCTCCCATTCCGACAGGCTTGCCGGTGATGAACCCCGGGTACCGTCCGCCGCTGAGGCGCTCGTATTCGTCTAGTATCCAGAGCATGTGCTGCGCGTTCGTCATGACGTCCGGCGCGGGCACGTCCTGCACCGGCCCGACGTTGAGCCATATCTGCCTGACCCAGCCGCGGCAAATCGCTTCCTGCTCCCTCATCGAGAGGTTGTGCGGGTCGCATATGACGCCGCCCTTTCCGCCGCCCAGCGGTATGTCAGCCACCGCGCACTTCCAGGTCATCCACATCGAGAGCGCCTTGACCGTGTCGACCGTCTCCTGCGGGTGGAACCTTATCCCGCCCTTGCACGGGCCGCGGGCGTCGTTGTGCTGCATCCTGAATCCCTTGAAGACCTTGAAGGTCCCGTCGTCCATCCGGACTGGGATGAGGAAGTGGTACTCCCTCTGCGGCTCCCTCAGGAGCTTGCGGGTGGCATCGTCTAGCTCGAGCATCCCTGCCACGCGGTCGAACTGGTCCTGCGCCATCTTGTAGGCATTGAAACCCTTTTCTGCCATTTCTAATCGCCTCTGTGCCCTGCTAACGTCTATGAACGTTTTGGGCATCCGGCGTAAGGGGGAGGCACGTATTAAATCTTCGGCGGAAGCGGGTGGTCAGAATGTACCGCGCTGGCGTTACGGGCGCGAGCATGGCCGTCCCCTCCTGAGACGTAGTGATACGCCCCCCTCGCGTTGGCCGTCGCGAGCCATCACTTGCCGGGGTTGGCGGCTGCGGACTTCAACTTTTTCCTCA
>DAIRED010000104.1:0-7700 GCA_036795795.1 Thermoplasmatota archaeon
AGAGGTCATCTACATTTCCCCATCCGGCGTGAGCGCGACCGAGCCGATGACGCTCGTCGCGGGGACGCAGTACTCCGCGAGCATAACGCCTGGATCCCAGGGAGACTTCAAGGTTTGGGTCTCCGCGGGCGGAGATTACGACGCCTACGAACGCCTCAGGGTCAACTCTTTGGCTTCGAAACCATCGCCTGTCGACGGACCGGCGGGCGGCATCGACTTCACGGGCTTGACGACCGAGAGCTTCTCCGGAGGGTACCCGTACGTCATGACCTCGGTTGTGGCAAACGGTGGAGCACCCGGTGGAGTCGTGAAGGTCATAGTCAACTTCACGGCGGGGCCGCACGAGAAGATGGACGTCTGGGTCAACATCACATCCCCCGACGGGGTGGCCCAGCCTATAGTCATAATCCACCCGACCAGGGTCATCCCGAGGCCGATGTACGAGCAGTTCGCCTACTACATGAAGGCGATGCTGACCTTCGACTTCGGCAACTCGTTCGCCAACAACAAGCCCGTATGGAACGAGATTCTCGACAAGATCCCGGCCACCCTGTGGCTCTTCGGAAACGCTCTGATATTGGCATACGTCATCGGCATCTCCATCGGAATGATAATCGCGTGGAGGCGCGGCACGGCTCTCGAATTGGGCACAATCGTCGTCACGCTGTTCTTCTACTCGATGCCCATCTTCTGGTTCGCGCTGCTGGCGCAGTGGATATTCTACGTCCAGCTGCACTGGTTCCCGTTGGGCGGCATGGGCGGCTTCGACGACATGGGTAATCCATATACGGGTTTCGAATACGTCAAGGACATGTTATGGCATCTGATACTGCCGCTGGCTACCCTGACCGTGTTGCACCTCGCCGGTGACATCCTGCTCATGAGGACATCCATGCTGGAAGTTCTGGGCGAGGATTTCGTCACGACTGCGCGCGCGAAAGGTTTGAAAGAGCGCACGATAATGTACAAGCACGCTGCAAGGAACGCTATGCTCCCAGTCGTCACGTCACTGGCGATGGCCATCTCGGGGGTGATATCCGGAGGTGTGCTTACGGAGACAATCTTCTCCTGGCCGGGGATGGGCTCGCTGCTCATCCGAGCCACCCTGACCACCGACTTCCCGGTCGTCCAGGGGGCATTCTACATACTGGCCATACTCACAATAGGTGGTAACATGGCGGCGGACATTCTATACGCGTACCTGGACCCGAGGGTCCAGCTGTGAGGTGATTGAAATGGTCACATCAAAACAGATGATTGAAAAGATGAGGGACTACAAGAGGACGTTCATCCGCAGCTGGGACCTGTTCAAGGCAAACCGCATAGGGTTGCTCGGACTCGTCATACTGATAGCGTTCACTGTGATGGCGGCCGGCGCCCCGTTCATGGGGCTGAAGCACCCGGTAGAGTGGACGGCCCCATCGTCGGACCTGCTGCAGGCCGAGTCGTACTTCGTGTCGCCGCCCAACATAACGGGCAGCGTCCAGTACAACATCGGCACCAGGATAGTGTCGAGGGACGTCGGCGAGACCAACAACGCAGACGACCACATGGACAGGATTTACGTCCCCGCTGGCGATTCAGTGATAGCGTACAGCTTCAACGGATACAGGAGATACGCCATCGACCTCAACTCCAACATAACTACATCGATCAACGTCGCGAACCTCGGCGGCTCGGCCACCCCGGACCAGGAATTCCACGTGATATACGTCGGGTGCGCCGACGGCTCGGTCAACGCCTTCGTGGACGACGTCTACGAGAGGGACGTCGGAGCAGCCAAGAACGAGCTCCCGGCGTCGGACGAGACGTTCAGGGCGGTCCTCGACGGACCGATAACCACGGACGTCTCCGTGATGAACGTCGTTTACAGGGATCCATCCACAGGCCTGACGGACTACCTCAGCATGGACCGCGTCGTCGTGGGCACGTCCCAGGGGACGGTCTACTGCTTCGACTGGAACCTCGACCTCCTCTGGAGCGAGAGCTTCGGCAACGAAACGATCGCATCCGTCGCGGTGACTGACAGGCTCGGCCTAGTCGTCGCTGGAACGACCAGTGGACAGGTACACGGCCTCAGGGTCCTGGACGGCGGCCAGGCTTGGCCATCTCCATACGACGCAGGTACCGGCATCTCGCCCATAGCAATCAGGAACGACGGATTCGTCACCTACCTCGGTTCGGACGACGGCAAGCTGCACGCGATAGACACGATGGTAGGAACCGCGATGCCCGCCTGGGAGACCCCTTACGCCCTGCAGAAGAATCTGGGCGAGGTGGACGGGGGCAGGCTACAGAGGCCCTCGATGAACCAGGACGGCAGCATGGTGTACATCACGTCGAGCTCGGGATACATGTACGCCATCAGGACGGCCAACGAGCTTGATACGCGCATGCAGTGGAACTTCTACGCCGGCGGAAACATGGACGACAACGCCCAGTTCCTCGCGCCCCCGACCTACGACCAGTTCACGCTCTCGGTCTTCGGCATAGCCGACATACTGAACGGAACGCCGACCGACCAGACGGACGACTACTCCATCCTCTTCAGGATGAGCATGAACGGCGTCCCCGACCTCAACATGACGTTCAAGGGCGTGGCACACGTCTCCGCGACGACCTGCTACGTCAGGAACCACGGATACGTCAGGGGCATCGTCGCCCTGGCGACCAACATGGACACCGGCGTGACTACGATGTACTCCTATTCCGCGGCCGGCACGTACCTCGCACCGCTGAAGCCGACCTGGATGACAAAGAAAGGAACGCCAGGAATCGGCGAGGATGCCAGGGAATACGAGCCGCCGAGCGGAATCAAGTACTGGCTCGGGACGGACGCCCAGGGACGCGACATCCTGTCGCAGGTCATCTGGGGTTCGCAGATAGCACTGCTGGTCGGGTTCGCCGCCGCGGCGTTCTCGATAGGCATCGGCTCCATCGTCGGACTCGTCTCCGGATACTACGGCGGCTGGGTCGACGCGATACTGATGAGGTTCACGGACGTCATCCTCGTGCTTCCGAGCCTGCCGCTGCTTATCATAATGGCGGCGCTGCTCGAGCCGAGCATATGGAACATCGTCTTCATCATCGGTATCACCGGATGGGGCGGACCGGCGAGGATGATTCGCTCGCAGGTGCTTTCCCTGAAGGAGAGGCCCTTCATCGATTCGGCAAGGGTCACGGGCGCGTCGAAGATGCGCGTGATGTTCAAGCACATCGCGCCGAACGTGCTCCCGCTCGGGTTGCTCTACATGACGTTCTACGTCGGCGGCGCAATCCTTTCGGAGGCGTCGCTCGCGTTCATCGGACTCGGCGACCCGCGCACGATGTCTTGGGGCATGATGCTCAACTTCGTCCAGCACTCCAACGCTCTCGCCAACTGGTGGTGGCTCATACCGCCCGGGTTGTGCATCACGCTGGTCTGCATGGCGTTCTTCCTTGTCGGGAGGGCGTTCGACGAGATTGTCAACCCCAGGTTGAGGAGGAGATGATACCATGGCAATGCTAGAGTTGAACAATCTGAAGGTGCACTACAAGATATTGAAGGGCACCGTTCACGGAGTCGACGGCGTCAGCTTGAAGCTCGATAGGGGCCAGACATTGGGCCTGGTCGGTGAATCCGGCTGCGGCAAGTCCACGGCGGCGTACGCCATAACCAGGCTGCTCGCAGGAAACGCCGACATCGTCGAGGGCAACATCGTCTTCGACGGCAAGGTCATAGCCGGCTCTGACGAGGAGCGCGCGCTCCCGAAGAGGAAGCGCGCCAAGTACGTCGAGCAGACGATGAAGGACATCCGCTGGAAGGAGATATCTATGATCTTCCAGAGCGCGATGAACGCCTTCAACCCCGTCTACAAGGTCGGCGACCAGATAGGCGAGGCCATCCTCACCCACGAGAAGATAACGAAGGAGGAGGCCCGCAAGAAGGTCAAGCGACTCTTCGAGCTCGTCGGACTGGACCCAGGCCGCATGGACGGGTTCCCGCACGAGTACAGCGGAGGGATGAGGCAGCGCGCGATGATCGCGATGGCGCTCGCATGCAACCCGAAGCTCATCATCGCGGACGAACCGACGACCGCACTGGATGTCATCATGCAGGACCGCGTTCTCGCGGAGATACGCGACCTCCAGCGCAGGCTCGGAATGGCGATGATAATCATCACCCACGACATATCCGTCGTCGCCGAGGTCGCCGAGAAGATCGGCGTCATGTACGCAGGAATGCTGCTCGAATACGGGGACATCGGCGCGGTCTTCAACAGGCCGTCGAACCCGTACTCGATAGGGCTGATGGCTTCCTTCCCGAGCATAAAGGGCGAGAAGAAGCAGCTCTACTCCATACCTGGCTCGCCTCCGGACCTGGCGAACCCGCCGCCCGGATGCAGGTTCCACCCGAGGTGCAAGTACGCGAAGGACGTCTGCAAGGAGAAGATTCCGGAGATGATTGAGGTCGAGCCAAACCACTGGTCGGCTTGCCACTTCGCCCTGGAAATCTTCAACACGCAGCTTGCGGCATCGCAGAGGAGGGGTTGAAATGAGCGACAGCGACATTGTGATAGATGTTCAGAAGCTGAGGAAGTACTTCGAGGTCAAGAAGGGCTTCTTGGACTCCCTCACGAGCAAGGACCAGACCTACGTTCACGCGGTGGACGACATCGACTTCCAGATAAAGAAGGGCAAGATACTCGGGATGGTCGGAGAGTCCGGCTGCGGCAAGACGACCGCCGGGCGCATGCTCGTGAGGCTGGAGAACCCGACAAGCGGGCACATCTTCCTCAACGGCGAGGACATCGTCCAGAAGAAGGGAGCAGAACTCAAGTCCTTCCGCAGGAAGGTCCAGATGGTCTTCCAGGACCCGTACGAGTCCCTCAACCCGAGGTTCACAGTCTTCGACACGGTCGCCGAACCCCTCATCGTCCACGGCGTGGGCGAGAGCTACGAGGAGCGCGAGGACATGGTCGCGAAGGCGCTGGAGTACGCTGAGCTGAAGCCTGCGTCGGAATACATGCCCCGCTACCCCCACGAGCTGAGCGGAGGGCAGAGGCAGCGCGTCGCAATCGCCAGGACTCTGGCCCTCAGGCCGGAGTTCATCGTCGCGGACGAGCCCGTCTCGATGCTGGACGTTTCGATTCGCGCAGGCATCATGAACCTCATGCTGAGCCTGAAGGACCGGTACAAGATTCCGTTCATGTTCGTGACGCACGACGTTTCCGTTTCGCGATACATGAGCGACGACATCGCCGTCATGTACCTTGGCAACATCGTCGAATACGGCCCCGCGGAGGATGTAATCAGGGACCAGTACCACCCCTACATGAACGCCCTGCTCTCGGCCGTGCCCGTTCCGGACCCCAAGTTCAAGCGCGGCAGGACCCAGATAAAGGGCGACTTGCCGAACGCAATCAACATCCCGACTGGCTGCCCGTTCCACCCAAGGTGCTTCTTCGCGAAGGACATCTGCAAGGAGAAGAAGCCCGATCTCAGGGAAGTCAAGGGAACTCACAAGGCGCAGTGCCACTTTGCAGGCGAGCTGGACTTCAACTCGATAGTGGAGGCGGACACCACTGCCGCCTCCGCCGCTGCTGAAAAGCCAGCGGCGTGAGGCGCTCGACCGGAGTGAAATGAAGCACATCCAAAATCCGCTCCGGCTCATCGCGGTCGTCCTGGTCGCGCTCGCGGCCATCTCCGGGTACGGCCTCGGCCAGACGATGTTCAACTGGGCCTACGCGCAGCAGACCATCGTCAACCTGGAATCGCAGATAACCGACGATGTCCAGCTGACATTCGGCGAGGGCGGGCACGCGTTCCTGACCGTGAACTTCCGGATATTCAACGAGGATTCCAAGCTCGACGTCCAGGTGAACGAGATATCATTCTACGCCTATGCAGCAGATTTCTCCTCCGGAGATAATATGATGCCTCAAAATGCGTTCATCGGGTTGGGCGGGCGATCGTATATCGATACGAATCAGGAAGGGCTGGTCGAGGCAGGTCAGATCCGCAACCTACAGACGAGCCTAGGCATAACGAACGGCACATTATATCACGATGTACTGAAGGGAAGTTTCGATGGGGATTCATATCCGATTCAGCTCAGGGCGGTAATCAGGTTTGAGGTTGCGGATTTCCAGAACATCGAGGATAAGATGGGGCCTGTTTGGTGGGGTGATGTCGTTGCAGATTGAGAATGCGAAGAGCAGCCTCTCTGGGGCGGCGATGCTCGTCCTGCTCTCGTTCCTGGGAGCCGTCACCGTAGCGTTCTTCTTCGTGTCCGTCTACATGAAGGACGTCGCGATGGTGATTCTGCCGGACAGCACCATGTTCGTGGCGCCGATAGCCATCGGTTTCATCCTGGGGCTCGCGATATCCGACAAGGAGATACATTACATCCTCTTCGCGACAATCCTGATAACTGCGTTCACCCTCGGGTTGACGGCGATGGTGATGTACTCCCCCAACATCCTGGGGACGGCGCAGATGATTATCGAGACCGATGTCAGCGGCCCGAAAAACCTCATCCTGACGGGGATTATCACCTTCCCGCTTACCCTCGTTGGCTCAATCGTCGGCAAGTTCTACGGCGAGACGGCGCTCTACGCCACCAGCCTGCGCCAGGAGAGGGACGCGCTCAAGCTCGAGACGACCGAGTGGTACTCGATGCTGGAGAAGGTCGAGGGCGACAAGCTCAAGGACACCACCGAGGCGCCAGACGAGTGGAAGCAGACCGGCGCCGGGCACAAGCCAGTGGCGCCGCCGGAGAAGCCGAAGGTGGAGTAGAGGTTATATTGTGTTCAAAGCTACGGATGCATTGTCCGTAAGAGCCTTTTTTCCTGGGGAGGCCCATGGACTTCTCCTCGAATCGGCGGGCGATGAAAACACCACCACAAGCCAATGGGCATCGAAGCGCGGGGCGGTTTTATGGGACGCCGCCAACTTTGTCCTTTACGTCAACCTCGAAACCGTCGACGGTGAATCCAAAGTTTTTCTGCGCAACACCGTCCGTGCCGCGATTTTGGAGACTCTGGACAAACACAGATGGTACGGGATCACGCTGCAGTGCACCGAAAACGGGCAATCGGAGGATGTGTCTAAATCATTGGCAGCCGTCAGAACGAGGCCCGACACGCGCAGGCACTACCGCCACGATTGTGCCAGCATATCGAATGATCTATGCCCTCCTTCGGGGTACGACATCTCGCTGGTCGACCGCGATTTCCTGGACAAAGACCACCTGCGCAATATCGAGGATCTCAAGTTCGAGATTCTCAAGATGTGGCCCGGTACGGAAAGGTACTTGGAGAGGGGCTTCGCCTACGCCGCGCACGATGGCATGGAAATAGCGGCATTCTGCACGAGCGAATTCGTGAGTAGAGCGAAGTGCGGCATGGGAGTCTGGACTTCGGAGGCCTACCGGCGGAAGGGACTTGCCACAGGTTGCTGCAGGATGTTCGTCAGGCACGCGTGCGAGGCTGGAATTGTACCTTACTGGGAGTGCTCGCCGGAGAACGAGGCTTCTAACGGGCTGGCAAAAAAGCTAGGCTTCACCGTCGCAGAAGAGTCGCCCGTCCTTGAGGTCCGGTTGAAATGACTATTTGAAAACTTCCCCAGCCGCCCTGTACCACAGCAGCATGTCAAGGTGGTCCGGGGGAATCCCCAGGCGCTTCGCCAGCGCCATGAAGCCCTTCTCGAGCGCGAGGTAC
>DAIRED010000105.1:0-7588 GCA_036795795.1 Thermoplasmatota archaeon
TCCGCTACGGTGCGCGCCTGCATGTCGGCGGTGATGTCCAGCCGGTCGGCGAGCCTTCGCCAGGCCTCGTCATCGACGCTCCGCGTCTGCCTTTTCGGCGGGACGTCCGGCTGCATGTAGATTTCGTCGGCGCAGGCCAGCGCCTCATCGACGGGCGTATCCGAATCGAGGGAGAAGTGCTGGCTCATCTCCGCGACCGAGAGCCCGGCCTTCAGCTCGACCGTACCGGAGTCGGGCTCGACCCCGCCGGTGATAATCCTCAGCAGGGTCGTCTTGCCGGAGCCGTTGGCCCCGACGAGGCCGACCTTTTCCCCCGCGTCCAGCCAGAAATGTGCGTCGCCCAGCACGCGCTTGCCGTCGAACTCCCGGTCGATTCCCTGAAGCTCGAGGATTCGTCCGGAGAGCTTCTGCTGGCCGCGGCTCAAGTCCCGCTCACCTGAAGCTGAATCTCTTGCCCAGGAGCATCGGCAGGGCGAGGCCGGACTGGGGGAAGCCGGCGGTCGCGTCCGCCACGTGCTTCGCCAGCGATTCGGCGGTGAAATCCTTAGACGTTCCGTCGCGCAGCCTGGCGCCCATCGACCCGCTGGCCTTCTCCTTGTCGCCATAGACGATGATGAGGGGCACCCACTCGCGCTCCGCGTCGCGTATCTTGCGGCCCACGGTGTCCTCGCGGTCGTCAACGTCCGTGCGGCAGCCGAGCCTCTTGGCGAGCTCAACGCAGTCGTCGATGTACTGCCCCGAGACGGGGATGAGCCTCACCTGCGTCGGAGCCAGCCACATCGGGAACGAGGGCTTCTCACCTTTCTGCGAGCGCATGTGCGCCCTTTCCAGCATCGCGTAGATGACGCGCTCTATCGCGCCCGAGGGGCTCTGGTGCAGGATGTATGGGAAGTGCTTGGCTCCGTCGGCGCCCACGTAGGTTATCCCGTAGCGCTCGGCGTTCTCGGTATCTATCTGGTCGGTGTTGAGCGCGCTGGCCTTGTCGAGCGAGTCCACGAAGTTCCACTCGTACTTGAAGATGAAGTAGAAGAACTGGCCCTCCCACATCTCCACGAGCGCGGGCTTGCCCCAGCGCTTCACCAGAGAGTTCACAAACTCCCGGTTCTCCTCGTAGAACTGCTTGGTCACCCTCATGGCGAACTCGAGGTCCTGCGGCACGTCCAGCCCGCAGCCCGTCAGGATGTCCTTGGAGAGGTCGAAGCGCGAAACTAGCTCCGACTTCGCCATCTCGACGTCGGCGCAGAACGAGTGGCAGTCCGGCATCGTGAAAGCCCTGAGCCGGCGCAGACCGGCCAGCTCGCCGCGCTGCTCCACGCGGAACGAGTAGCGCGTCAGCTCGTACACTCTCGCCGGCAGGCTGCGGTAGGAAATCTGCGCGTCGTGCATCATCAGGAACTGGCCGAAGCAGGCGGCGAAGCGCAGGAATACCCGCTTGTCTGGCGTCTGGATGGTGTACTGCCTCGCGGGGAAGCGGTGCATGTAGCTCTTGAGCGACGGGTGCTCGAAATCGTACATTATCGGCGTCTCGATTTCCATTCCGCCGGTCTCCTTGACCCTGTTCGTCACGTACTGCTCCAGCAGCGACTTCATCAGGCGGCCCTTGGGGTAGTACCTCAGGTTTCCGGGGTCGGAGCCGGGCTCGTAATCGACGAGCTCCAGGCGCTTCATCAGGTCTACGTGCGGCGGCTCCTTGCCGGCGGCGCGCGACTTGGCCATTTCGTACTGGCAGAACGACTTCAGGCCCTTGTGCTCGCCGAAGTCGAAGCCCTTGACGTTGTTGTCGGCTAGGCTCAGGGGGTGCATCTGGCCGTCCATCCCGATGACGAACCAGCTCGACACGTTCTTCTTCTCCGCCTCGACGGCCTTGGAGACGACCTCCTTCTCCTCCCCGGCCTTTATCTCCCTCGACAGCTCGGAGAGCGGGTGGCCCTTGCACTTCAAATCGAAGGCCTTGTACCAGCCGAACGGCGAGCGGTGAATCTCCATGCCCGACCCGCGCAGGCTCGTCTCGAGCTTCTTGAGTATCTCGATGGCCGGCTCCTTGGACGCGAGCGAGGGGCTCAGGTGGGCGTACGGGTAGAGCATCACGC
Organism: Thermoplasmatota archaeon; assembly: GCA_036795795.1. Taxonomy (GTDB): domain Archaea; phylum Thermoplasmatota; class Thermoplasmata; order SG8-5; family DAIRED01; genus DAIRED01. Next base: position 2,091 of record DAIRED010000105.1, read on the forward strand.
GGTTCGTCTTGACCTTCTGGCAGACGTCGACTATGTCCTTAGTCGCGGCCGCGACGACCCCGTTCTGGTCGGCCTCGTCGGCCTTCTCGACGCTTGTGAAGACGACGAGAACTTCCTCCATCCTCAGGCCCTTGTGCTCCCCCTCGAGCTTCTCGGCCAGCTTCGTCTCCTTCTTGACCTCGTATTCCATGTGGTCGGCGTGGATGTACAGTACCTTCATTTGCTCGCCCTAGAGCGCCGATGGCAGGGCCGGGATTTATACATTGCGATTGTGGGATGTTCGTTTATTGAGTCTTGTCTTTCAACTCAGCAACCTTTCGCTCAAGTCTTGTATCATTTGCTTTTTTTGCATATATTTCTGCGTATTCTAACAGCAAAGTTGCACCGTTCACACGGTTTATATGTATCAATTTCTCAGACATAAATGTCAGCCAGATGGATATATTTCCGAAATCAAATAATCTTTCTCTAATAATCTTAAAATCATTTAATTGCTTCTTTGCAGTTACCTCATCCCCTTTGAAGATAGATATTATTGCATTCCACAAAACGACTTCGTTGATTGTTTGTTGCAGTTCAATCTTTGATGCGATATCAGACACCATATGCAAATAATTATCCGCAACAGCGATTTCGCTTTTTATTATGCTGTGTATTGAAAGAAAAAGATATGAATTAGCCTCGCCGATTTTTGAATCAATGTGTTTATAGATACCGAGTGCTTCTGAGAAGTAATTCCTGGCCTCGGCAAGGGAAACTGTTCTCAATGCCAGATCTCCGTGAGCTTGATTAATATCAGCTAGGCCATATTTGTCATTTATCTCGTTAACCTTTAATTTTGAATGAATTGCGACAGAGCTCCCGTCTTTGAATCTTGCTTTGAATGTATATATTTGTATTAAATTTGTGGATAATACAGCTAACGCAGACGGCTCTTTGGTGGTTGATGACGATGGTATTGGTAAACTCAAAGCGAAAGTAAAGTTCGGCTCATCGAGCGTAAAAAGGAAATCATACATTTTTGATTCTACTGCTCTGATGTTTGCTAGAATCATTGATGAATAATTCACCATCGCCTCAAATGTTTTTGGACCATATTGCCTTCTGATGTCATCGGGCACAACCGTCAATGCGTAAAGACGGACTGGCGCCAACATAAAAACTCGATTGATTTCATTTATTTCTACTAATGATGCGTCGTACAATTCTTGAGCGGCATCCCACGAGGCATATCCGGCAATTTCTTTGATTATGAAATCTTGAGCCCCCGCAGGTAACAATGTGAGAATTCCAAAAAGGTTTTTCGCATTTTCAGATAAATGCTCATGCGCGCTCGACAACGCAATATGAAGGCTTTCATTGTGGTGGTGTTTATCAGTGTCTTTTTTTAATGAAATAGCCTTCGATTTATGTGATTTTATCCTTTCAAGGAGGTCATCAATTGATGTCCCACTACCCAATTGGCGAGCCATAACGACTATTGAAAGTGGATGGCCACCGAGTTCATTAAGTAGTTCATGAATTTTTTTCGACTCCCATTCGTCTTTCGTCACATCGCGCTTTGCATTTTCGATAAAGAGTCGTTCCGAATTAATATCATCCAGAATCCTCATTCTAAAAAGCCGCTCTGGCTCATGGAGATTTCCACCGAATGCACGTTGACTTGTGATTAAAAATTTAATGTTGGGATTGAATTTCAGTATCGTGTTAATGAATTCCTGTGCGTACATTTCATAATTCCAAAGAATGTCTTCAGCATTATCTAGCAAAAGCAGACAATTTTTTTGAGCAAGGTGATGCACTACCTCCTTGGTCTCGGTCAACGGTATTTCGATACTTGCACTTAGAACCCCAATAAACCCCCCTATTGTCTTTGTGTCTCTGAGGTTCAGGTAGTATATGCCATCGAGAAAATAACCTCTTGAATGAAACCAGCGAGCAACCTCAACCGCAACCGTCGTTTTCCCTATACCTCCAGCGCCAGTGATTGTGACGAATCGATTTGTAAATATGAGATTAATTAGTTCATGCATTTCGTTCGATCTGCCCGTATAAGATTTAAAACGTCCTGGCAAGTTCGTTTTCGAAAGAGCCGTCTCTTTTATTTTTAGTTGCCCCAATATATTACTTTTTGATACCAGTGGATCAAGATGGGATTTTGGTTTACTTGGTAACAGAAGAAATTTATTCTCTTCTGGTAAATATTTTTCTTCGTTTTTTTCCGCTAGATATTGGAACAGTGGCTTTTTCTGTGATAGTTCCGGGTTTCCCTCGACTAAAAGTTTGGCCATTTCAAATGATTTTTGAATTGAATCGCCACGAAATAGATTCCTAAAAAATTGTCCGACGAATGCAGTTGCCGCGGCATCTAGGACTGGGTAGTCGCATCTTATTGCAATAACGTGTTTAATGCCGGCTCCGTTCAGTAATCTGCCAATCCTTTCAGAATGGCAAGCACTAACTATTGCAAGCTCGAATGTATTAGATGTGCCAATCAACTTTTTTAAATAATCGCCGGTTATTGAATGCGAACCGCCTTTCCCATCTTCGAATATAATGGAATCCTTATCACCGTGTCCGCTTATGTGGAGGATATTATATTCATCTGCAAGTCCTCTCGCCAATTCATCTATGGAAGCGATACCGATCTGTAGTTGAATCTCTTGTTTACATGCGGTCAATTCCCTGATAATGGTGTTTTTCTCTTTTTCAAAATCTAAAGTTGATAAAGGAATCCCGCTTGGAGATAATAGTGGTGCTGAGAATAGGCATAAGATTTTTGGTGTTTCAATTACAGGCACTTCATTTACCCCCAAATATAACCTATATAATGGCATCGTTAATTAATCTTGGGATTAGATGGGCTTTGCACAGAATATCGAGTAGCCAGATGAAAATCGCGTCGTTTTTAGGCCAGCATGGTACTTTTTGTGCAAAGCCGAAGATGATTGTGTTTTAGATAATATCATCAACGAAACATATATTACCCGCCCGGGCGTCATCCGTCTCGATGGAGGAAAGGTGCGAGGTCTGGGACCGACTGCTGGCGCGCGCCCCGCCCGAGATGGCGGACGACTACGCGCGCAAGCAGCTCCGCTCGGCTGTGCTGGCTCACAGGCAGTCGCCGCGCGTCCCGCTCGCCGACGTTTGCGCCAGGGTTGGCGGTGACGTCTCGGCGTGCATCCTGGACGCCCTGATGTCGGTCGAGCCAGGCTCGGACATAGCCCTCTCCCTGTACCATCCCGACCTCTCGGAGAACTGGGATTACGACACGCCGACCAAGGCTGTGTTCGTCGGGCGCAAGGGCGTCGGCTGGCTTGAGCACTTCGGGTACGACCCCTACACCTTCGAGAAGTGGAACTTCAACGAGCGGTTCAAGAAGTCCCAGGGGATGGTGATGGGGCACTTCACGCACTACTTCATTCCAGAGACAATCAAGGCGCACGCGGCCCGCTCCAACGAAGGCGGGGACGTCCCGCCGCACACCACGCGGCTGATGCCCTTCGACGAGCTGCACGCCGAGGCGATATCGGGGCGGGTCATCCCATTCAGGGCGAGGCTCTGCGCGTACACCCAGGAGGCCCGGTATTCGTTCGCCGTGGACCTGCTGGACAACTGCCTGGTGCGGGATTTCCGCGCTACGAAGCTGCCGCCCAAGGGACGCGTCTTCCGCAAGCCGCTGGACTGCCTGGCATTCGACAGGGTCTATGCCGCCGAGCGCCTGCCGCTGCACGTCGCGAACGCGTTCATGCTGATATTCGAGCGCGCCGGGACGACCGTGTTCGACCTCTCGCACGTCGTCGGGCTCAACGAGGCCTCTGCGAGGAATACGTTGCAGGCGCTGGTTTCCCGCGGCCTGGCGGTGAAGGAGGGCTCGGCCCCGCGCGAGAATTACCTTGCAGACATGGACTCCATCAGGAAGCTGGCGGAGCGTCGTCAGGGTCCAGTTTGACCTTCTTGGCGGTCTTCCCGGAGTTAATCTTATTTTCAGGCGACGATTCCGCCCCGACCAACTCACCTTTGTCGGAGCCGCCATCATTGCCATCCTCGACGCCTTTGATTTTTCCATCCTCGTCGAGCTCCACCTTCTCCTTCGAGGCCTTGACGGATTCCTCGTACCTCGGGTCCCACTTGGGCGTGAGGCGCTGTGCGTAGATGATTATCCCGACCGCCAGCACCATGAGGCCGATGCCGATGGCGATGCTGATGAGCGACGACGCGGCGAAGATGTCCCCCTTGACGGTGACGAGGTAGTTCCCCTCGATTCCCGGCAGGTAGACCGACGCCTGGGAGTTGTATGGCGCGGATGGGTTGTCGTATTCGTACGTGATGTTGATGAAGTAGTACACCTGGCATGCCCTGTCCTGCGCGGGCAGCTGCCCTGTCCAAATCTGCACCAGCGCGGTCGAATTCGCGCCCGTTGCGAGGCTCGTCAGGTACCTCGTTTCCGAGAGGCTGGTCCACCACCAGACGTCGACCGAGTAGACGATTGTGTTGTGCGTGTCGATGGTCACGTTTAGGGCTATCGCGTCGCCCACCTTCACCGGCGCCGGGCTGGAGTGTGTCGCCGTCGGCGACGCCGCGCCTGCAAGAATCCCGGCCTGGCAGACGAAGAACGCGACGATGACGGCGGCCAAAATGGTCTGTGTGTGGCTGTGCATGGATATCAGCTGGTGCTCACTCCTTCTCGAACTTGATGAGGTCGCCGAGGGTCATCCCCTTGCTCTCGCTCTTCTTCACCTGGCTGACGCCCAGCGGGGCGACCTTCTCCTTGAGCTTGAGGCCCAGCGCGCCCTCGAGCTTCTTGGCCAGCTTGTCGTCCGGGGTCATGTCCCCGCCCTCGATTTTCTGGATGATGGACTTTCGCTCGTTGAGCTTCTTGGCGAGGTCGTCCTGGCTCATCCCGAGCGCCTCGCGCTTCTTCCGCACGCGGAGGCCGAGGTCGTCGACGGCCATCTCCTCGCCGGCTGAGGCGTAGATGTCCTTCTCCTGCATCCTCTTCTCGCGGTTGGCCAGGCGCTCGGCGACCGGCGCCATGACGGCGTCGCCTTGCGCGCGCTGCTGGGGCACGCCCTCCCCGAAGCGGGAGCAGGCCCCGCAGACCATCAGGACGCTCCCCTCGATCTTGGTCGAGCGAAGCGATGGATATTCCTTTCCGCACAGTTCGCAAAGCATGTGTTCAGCCCCCGGGACAAACCATAAATACGGTGTTTGGGATATATAGCTGACGATGGGAGCCCGACATGTCTGAAGGCGATACTCCGGCCGCTGATTTCTCCGTCCCGGCGATGGACGACGCGAAGGCGCTGCAGGAGCGTATCGCGGTCCTCGAGGAACGGAACGTCCAGCTACTTGAGGAAATGAAGCGCACGGAGGGCGAGAAGCGCTACATCCAGAGCGAGATTATCCGCATGCAGAAGGAGATTCAGCGCCTGCGGTTCGAGCTGGAGAGGATGAAGGCGCCGCCCCTCATCATCGGCACGGTGAAGGACAACTTC
>DAIRED010000106.1:0-7482 GCA_036795795.1 Thermoplasmatota archaeon
GAAGACGCGGTAGTATCCAGCGCCGCGATTGAGGTTCTCGGGGTCGCTGGAGAAGTGCCTGAACTTCGGGCCGTAGAGGCTTCTCATGTGCTGGCGCGGCTTCTGGGGCTCCACGGACAGGAATTGATTGGCAAGAATATAAAAGAATGGAAAAATGTTTTCGCATCTACGCATCATGATGTCTAGTGGCACTTTGTTCGAGTCTTTTCAAAAATGCCAATCGGCGTGATGATCATAGCGTGCCATGACGTGCAATCGGGTTTTACTGGGCACTTCTTGACCGATGTTTTCGAGACTTGCTTCATTGCTCTGTTTCACCTCCTTTTAGTTTCGAGGTCAGCAAGCCATGTGTTTGTTCGGCTGGGAACCTCGTAGATGATGTTCATTTGTGAGCATTTAATAATTGCGTTGTTGCAACATTGGTTGGTCGGAAAATATTCAAGATGCAGGTGGCTTCAACTTGAAGTGCTCGACGATAGCTTCCAGTATCAGCTCCTGCATGGTGCGGTCCTGGGCGGCGCTCTCGAGGCGCAGGTAGCGCAGGACGATGTCGGGCAGGGCGACGGTGGTCCTGCGCGTCTCGTCCCAGGAGCCGGTGATCTTAATGGGCGTATCGAGGGAGTGCATCCGAAAAGTAATGCGTAAAGGTGAATATATACGTAATTGTAGGGTGATAAAAAATAAAAAAAGTTAAAGGTCGGGACGCCCTCCGAAATCGTGTATATATCTAATAGACCCCCTACTACTTATATATTCGCTACTGCTGGCTAAAATGAGATGCGGGCCTGAAGGGATTCGAACCCTTGACTCCTCGGTTAAGAGCCGAGTGCTCTACCTAGCTGAGCTACAGGCCCAAGCTTGCATATCAAAGGTTTTTTCTTGGGCCTGGCGAAGCATGGTAGAGCCGAGTGCTCTACCCCATCCGGCGTGCATCCGAAGATGCCGACGCCGATGGGCATGGCCGCCCCCGAAGGCCAGCGGCCAATGTAGCTGAGCTACAGGCCCGAATGACGCCACGCGTCATGCTGGGCTTTCGCACCGAATACGTCTCCGTTAATAAGTGTTGCGCTGGGTTTTCTCCGCCTGCGAAATCCTTATCCACCTCATCCCCATTCCCAGCCGGGGTGCCGATTTGTCGTGCGACTTGGATGGCATGCTTGAAAGGATTGGCGTGAAGACCGCAGCCGAGCTGTTCTCGGACGTGCCGGAGAAGGTGCGCGTCGAAGGCGTGAGCCTTCCGGACGGTATGGACGAGCGCGCCGTGATGGAGCACGTCGGACGCCTGATGGGGAAAAACCTCTCCGCCGACAAGGCGCCGTGCTTCATGGGCGCCGGCGTCTACGACCACTACGCCCCCGCCGCGCTTCGCTCGATAGTCGGACGCTCAGAGTTCATAACCGCCTACACCCCATACCAGCCGGAAATCAGCCAGGGGATGCTGCAATCCCTTTTCGAGTACCAGTGCCTCATGACGGAGCTCACGGGCATGGACGTCGTGAACGACACGATGTACGACGGCGCGACCGCGCTGGCCGAGGCCGCGTTGATGTCATCCCGGATAACGGGAAAGGACGAGTTCGCCGTCCCCGCCTCGCTCCACCCCGATTACCTCTCGGTCCTGCAAAACTACCTCGACGGGCCGGGAATGCGCATCGTCCAGTACGACTTCGACCCGATGACTGGACAGGCGAGCCCGGCGTCGATTGAGAAGTCCGTCGGCGAAAACACCGCGGGCATCTTCATGCAAAGCCCCAACGGGTTCGGCGTGCTGGAGGAGCTGCTTCCCGAGGCAAGGGAAATCGCCGGAAAGGCGGCGCTCGTCGTCGGCGTGAACCCGATGGCGCTGTCGCTCCTGAGGCCGCCGGCCGACTTCGGCGCGGACATCGTCGTCGGGGACGTACAACCGCTCGGCCTTGGCATGAACTACGGCGGGCCGGGCGCGGGTCTCTTCGCGGCGAGGCGCGAGCACGTACGCAAGATGCCTGGCAGGCTCGTCGGCATGACCGCGGACTCCAACGGCAGGCGCGCGTTCTGCCTCACCCTCTCGACTCGCGAGCAGCACATAAGGCGCTCGAAAGCGACCAGCAACATTTGCAGCAACCAGGCGCTGATGGCCGTCGCCTCGGCTGCGTACGTCGCCCTGCTGGGGCGCACCGGACTGAGGCGAGTGGCCGAGCAGTCGCTCGAGAACGCCCACGCCTTAAAAGACGAGCTGGCCGGGGCGAAGGACCTGCGCGTTCCGCTGTTCAAGGGCTCGTTCTTCAACGAGCTCTCAATCGGCCTGCCGCTCGACGCCAGGGAGGTCAACAAGCGCCTCGCGAGGAAGAACGTCATCGGCGGCTCGCCCATTGATGTTAAACCATACGGACTGGGGGACGCAATGATGCTGGCCTGCACGGAGAGGAGCGACGCGCACGCGCGGAAAGCGCTGGTGGAAGCACTGAGGGGGGTGCTGGCATGAGCTACCGCCAGGCGAGGCACGACGAGCCGCTGCTGACCGACCTCTGCGGCGCAGGGCCGGACCAGATAGACTCAGCGGTCGGCAGGAAGTTCGTCCCCGCGAGCCTCCTCAGGAAGCACGCGCCGGCGATACCGGACCTTCCCGAGCGCGACGTCGTCCGCCACTTCACCAACCTGAGCCAGATGAACTACGGAGTGGACAACGGGCTCTACCCGCTCGGCTCCTGCACGATGAAGTACAACCCCAAGCTCTGCGACGAGGCGGCCGCGCTACCAGGCGCCACCCGCATCCACCCAGACCAGCCCGAGGAGACGGTACAGGGCGCGCTCGAGGTAATGTGGGAGCTGCAGGAGATGCTCAAGGTCGTCGGCGGCGTCGACGCCGTCACGCTGCAGCCAGCGGCCGGCGCTCACGGCGAGTGGACCGGCATGAAGCTAGTCCGGGCGTACCACCGCAAGCGCGGCGAGGCCAGGAACGTCGTCCTGCTGCCAGACACCGCGCACGGCACGAACCCCGCGAGCGCTGCGATGGCCGGTTTCGAAGTTGTCGAGATTCCGTCGAAGGACGGCTGCGTAGACCTGCAGGCGCTCCAGGCAGCAGTCTCGGACAAGACCGCGGCGTTCATGCTGACGAACCCCAACACCCTCGGCATTTTCGAGAGCCAGGTGCTAGAGGTCGCGGACATCATGCACGAGGCCGGCGCCTTGCTGTACTACGACGGCGCGAACCTCAACGCAATAATGGGCAAGACCACGCCGGGGGCGATGAACTTCGACGTCGTGCACTTCAACCTGCACAAGACCTTCGCCACTCCACACGGGGGTGGCGGACCGGGCGCTGGCCCGGTCGGAGTGAAGTCCAAGCTCGATCCTTTCCTGCCGGTGCCGGTCGTGGCACGCAGCGGGGACCGATTCAGCCTCGACTACGACAGGCCGGACTCCATCGGAAAGGTCCGCAGCGCCTACGGCAACTTCCTCGTATTGCTTCGAGCTTATACATACATCAAGATGCAGGGTGGCAACGGCCTGACCAAGGCGACTGAGGACGCCGTGCTCAACTCGAACTACCTCCGGGCGAGGCTGGCCCCCGCGTTCGGGATGCCGTACCGCGAGCTGCGCAAGCACGAGTTCGTGCTCGGCGGGGAGCGCCTGAAGGCCAAAGGATTGCGAACGCTCGACCTGGCGAAGCGCCTGCTGGACAAGGGCTACCACGCGCCGACGATTTACTTCCCCCACCTCGTGGAGGAGGCCATCATGATTGAGCCTACCGAGACGGAAACCAAGGAGACCCTCGACCGCTTCGCGGACGACATGCTCGCGATACTGGACGAGGACCCGGAACTGCTTCGCTCGGCGCCGGTGAACACGTCGGTCGGGCGCGTGGACGAGGTCAAGGCGGCGAAGGATTTGATATTCAGCCACAGGGATGTCAAGAAGGTTTGAAGAGATCCTCGTGCGCCTTGACGGAGCCTACCCCCAAAAAAGAGGGGGGCCTATCAATCGTACGATTTTCTGACCGCCTCGTCGCACATCGTCGGCGCGACCAGTTCCTTCCACGCATCCGACTTCCACGTCCCCAGCTTATCGTGCGTCAGGTAGTACTTCTGCGGGATGGGGTGGGTGCCCACGACGACGTCGATGCCGTACTTGAACTTGATGAACTTGCGGAACTCGTTTATCCTCGGGCAAGGCGGGTATCCGACAAGCAAGCCCGTGGCCAGATGTATCCTCTCGGCCCCGTTCTTCACCATCTCTTCGGGCGTGTATTCGACGTTACCGCCCGGGCAGCCGCCGCAGGTTGTGTAGCCCACCAGCTCCAGCGGCTCGTCCTTTCCGTAGATGGAAAACGCCCCTTCGCGCTCCCTCAGCGCCCTGAGGCACTTGCCCCCAGCGCAGTTGCGGTACCTGCCGCATATGATGATCCCTATTTTCATGGTCGCACCTCACGATTTCTAAGGGTTTTGACCCGGCTGGCCCGCGGCCAGCCGGGAGTTGTTGGAGGAATTAATCCTTACTTCTTCTCCTTCCTGAAGCACATGAACCAGTCGAGGCAGTACTTGCCATCTTCCGGCTTCTCGACGCGGTCCTTGGCAGCGCCGCACGACCCCGGCGGGGGGATGATGACGTCGTCGCCAGGCTGCCAGTTGGCAGGGGTGGCGATGCCCTCTTTGTCAGCCTTCTGCATGGCGATTATCATCCGCTTTATCTCCGCCATGTTGCGCCCGCAGGAGAGGGGGTAGTAGAGCACGGCCCTGACCTTGGCCTTCTCGTCGATTAGGAAGACCGCGCGGACTGCCTGCGTAGTAGATGCGTTCGGCTGGACCATGCCGTACTTCTTTGCCACGTCCATCTTCAAGTCCTCGATGAGCGGGAACTTGACCTCGACGTTCTTCATGCCGTTGAACTCAATCTTCTCCTTGATGGTCCGGAGCCAGGCGATGTGGGCGTAGATGCTGTCTATCGAGAGGCCTATGAGCTCGGTGTTCAGCTTCCTCAGGTCCTCCTGCATAGTGGCGAAGGTCATGAACTCCGTGGTGCAGACGGGCGTGAAGTCGGCCGGGTGGCTGAACAGTATAACCCATTTTCCCTTGAAGTCCTGCGGGAAGTTGACCTCCCCGTTGGTGGTCTTGGCCTTGAAGGCTGGCGCGTCGTCTCCGATCAGGGGCATACCGTCCCTCTGCTGTGGTTCGTCCGTCATTTTCTCCCTCCTTTCTTTTTCTCGCACTTGCCGCACGTGCCGTAGTAGTGGACGTGCGATTCTAGTACAGTGAATCCCTTGATGCGCGAGGCAGCCTCCATCGCGCGCTCGGCGAGCCCCGGCAGCTCGATGTCGAATATCTCCTTGCAATCGCCGCAGATGAGGTGATGGTGCGACGGCGTCGCGGACTCGTAGCGACGCACGCCCGCAATGTTCACTTCGCGCACGAATCCCTCCCCGGCAAGCACCTCCAGGTTGGAGTAAACCGTCTTCTTGCTTATCCTGGGCAGGCGCTTCCTGACGTGCTCGTAGACCTCCTCGACGGTCGGATGGCCGCGCATCTTCGACATGAAGGAGAGGATTATCGCGCGCTGGTTCGTTAGCTTCATTTTACAACGAAAGTTAGATAACAAACTATGTTATTAAGGATTCGCCGGAAGTAATCAGGGCGCGCCGCAATTATTGCTCAATATTGAAATAAGTTTAAATACTTCTTCGCATATGTGCAACTAATGAGATGCAGACGCGGAAGGCAGCGGTCGCTGAGGCGGATCGAGAACATACCCGAGGTCACTTACTACAAGCCAGCCGGCGTGCCGATGAAGTTCATGGAGGTCATCGAGGTGAGCTTCGCTGAACTCGAGGCGGTGCGACTGGTGGACATCGAGGGGCTTACCCAGGAGGAGGCGGCAACGCGCATGGGAATTTCGCGCCGCAGCTTCTGGAACGACCTCGAGGGCGCCAGGAAGAAGATCGCGACGGCGCTCGTCAACGGGTGCGCGCTCGAGCTCGTCGGGCGGGACTACCAGATCGACCGCAAAGATGTAAAGGAAATGGAGGGAAACAAAAATGCCAAATAAGGACGGAAAAGGACCAAGGAATAGCTCAAAAGGACCAAGAGACGGAAGAGGACAAGGTAAGGGAAGCTCTTCTAAAGTAGGAATAGGAAAGAAGAAAGGCGGAAAAAAGGGAAAGTGCTGAGGTGAAAACGACATGACCATAGAACACAAATGCACTAATCCTGAGTGTAAGGGCCATAAACATGTGGGAGACAGCTGCATACACAAGGATGGTACATCCCATAAGATTCATGAATGCAAAATTTGCAATCCATGAATAATGAAGTGATAAAAGAAATCGAAGAAGAAAAGGGGAGTGAAAAAAATGCCAAGAGGAGATAGGACAGGTCCCGACGGAGAGGGACCGAGAACGGGAAGAGCAAGGGGACAATGCGCCGGATATGCGACGCCGGGATATGCCTTCGGACCATACGGCGGCCGTGGGCGTGGATTCGGACGCGGACGGGGGTTCGGACGCGGATTCGGATACAGGCGGTTCGGGCCGGTCGCGCCGATATACGACGAGCCGTACGTGCCTTATAGGCCAACCCAGGACGAGGAAAAAGCCTACCTCGAAGACACGCTGAAGGCCATGGAAGCCGACCTCAAGCAGGTCAAAGACCGGCTCAAGGAGCTGCAGAAATCTGACAAGTGATTGCTCAGGCACGAGGGATGTCGTTGATGCAAAATCCAGGTGCGGCCGAAGCGCAGAAGAAGATAAAGGAGAGCCTCGGCCGTATCCGTTTTAAAGTTGCCGTCATGAGCGGGAAAGGCGGCGTCGGAAAGACCACCGTCGCCACAAACCTAGCCTTCGCGCTGGCCGCCAAGGGCCTGAAAGTGGGGCTGCTGGACGCCGACATCACGGGTCCGAATGTGCCGAAGATGCTCGGCTCGACGAAGGCCACGGTGTCACACGGAGACAATGGAATGGTGCCGGTCGAGGTCCGTCCTGGCCTCAAGGCGATGTCGATGGGATACCTCCTGGAGGACAGCGACAGGGCGGTCATATGGCGCGGGCCGATGAAGATGGGCGTCATAAACCAATTCTTGGGGGAAGTAGACTGGGGCGATTTGGACTACCTTGTGGTGGACCTGCCGCCTGGAACGGGGGACGAGCCGCTCAGCATCGCCCAGCAGATACCGGGTGCGGGCGCACTCATCGTCACGACTCCGCAGGAGGTCGCGCTGCTGGACGCTCGCAAGACCGTGACATTCGCGCTCCAGCTCGGGATGCCAGTGGTCGGAATAGTGGAGAACATGGCGGGGCTGACCTGCCCGCACTGCGGCAAGGATGTTCCACTTTTCAAGAAAGGGGGCGGCGAGGCTGCGGCCAACGAGATGGGGGTTCCTTTCCTGGGGAGGATTCCAATCGAACCCGCCATCGTCGGTTGCAGCGACGATGGAGTACCGTTCATGACGAGGACTGGGAGTTGCCAGAATGCGTTCGCCTCGTTTTCAGAAATCGTGGCGAGAGTGAGAATCGGA
>DAIRED010000107.1:0-7455 GCA_036795795.1 Thermoplasmatota archaeon
CGTTTGTCATCCGATTGGTGCGCCCGCGGCCATTCACCATCCCGTTTGTGCGTCCGCGGCCGTTCGTCATGCCATTGGTGCGGCCTCTGCCGTTTACCATCCCGTTCGTTCGACCGCTGCCACCGCCGTTCGTCAGCCCGCGGCCAGAGCCGTTGGTGAATCCGTTGGAGCGACCCATGCCATTGGTCATTCCACGCCCGCTTCCGTTGGTGAATCCGCGCCTGTCGTTCGCCAAACCGCTGGATTCTGGCGGGGCGTTTCTTAAGCTATCATCATCATCGTTCGGCTCGGCCGGAATCTCCTCCTCGGCCAAGGGTACCGGGCTCGTTCCAGCCTCGGAATCGTCGTCTGCCCCAGGAACCGAATGTGTGAAAAATTCAACCTTTGCATCGTCGCTGGCCTCGGCCTCCTCGGAGCTCGACCCGCCGTCGTTCTCCATTATCTCGTCCAGCTCCGCCAGGAGTGCCGTCGCCTTCTCTTCCGATATCTCGGGCGCGCCAAGGCTGGCATCTGAGTCGCCGTCTAGCGCATCCAGTTCGGCCATCAGGGACTTGGCCTCGTCGGCCCATGGGTCTGCCTGCGGCTCAGTGGGCGTGATTTCTGGCGCCTGATAGGCGCCGTTGTGCTGCCCCTGATTTTTCTTCTTTCTGGATGCCATCGGCTAGAACTAGCCCCCGTTACTCATAGAAATATACCTATATAAGATGATTTCTCACGCCCGTAATTATCACTTGCGGCCGCCATTTTCCGATGGCCGGTCAATACGAGCGCCTGTCGTTCCTGCGCGACCAGTCCTCGAAGACCTCGACTGCTTCTGTGGCCATTACACCGCCTACGACGGCGACATTCGCGCCGCCTAGCTCCAACATCTTATCGTTCGATATCTCCAGTTCGCGGAACCCGAAGCGCGCCGCGTCGGCTATAGAGGCACCGAAAACGATTTCCCCGATTCCTGCCCAGTGTATCGCACTGAAGCACATCGGACAAGGCTCGGTGGACGAGTAAATCGTGCAGCCGCGCAGGTCGACGGTCTCTAGTTTGGCGCAGGCCTCCCGTATGGCGACGACCTCGGCGTGGGCGGTGATGTCCGTCGTCTCCCAGACGCGGTTGTGGGCGCAGCTGACGGCCTCCCCGCCCTTGACGATGCAGGCTCCGAACGGCGTTTGGCCTCGCCCGACGCCCTCGCGGGATTTCTCGATTGCCATCGCCATGAACTTGCGGCGCGAGTCGATGACTGCAGCATTCACCATGAACGGGGGCAAGGCGGGTTGCAATATATATCTTTCGTTTATGGCATAAACGTTTTATCTGCGGGAGGGCAGATCGATGATATGAAATCGTCTCAGCGTACGATTGCGGTCTTGCTGCTGACGATGGCGCTATCCACTCCGCTGCTTACATTGGCCGTCGGGCTCAACTCCAGTCCGCGCATCACCCCGAACGACGATTTCTTCGTGGCATCCATCGACGGAACCCCAAGCATCGACGGAGATGCGTGGCGGCTCGATGTCGGGGGGCTGGTCGACAGGGACCTGTCCCTCACCCTCCAGGAAGTGATGGCGATGCCAGGCGCCACGGTGGAGTCGAGGCTGCAGTGCGTGGGGGGTCCTTCCGGCAACGCCGTGTGGAGGGGCGCCTACCTTTCCAGCGTGCTCGAACTGGCAGGAGTGTCCAACGACGCTATCGAGGCCATTTTCAAGGCAGCGGACGGATACACATCATCTCTCACTCTGGAAGAAATAGCCGCAGCTGGCGTCTTGCTGGCATACGAGATGAATGGCGAGCCCTTACCCCCGGAACACGGCTTTCCACTCAGGGTGGTCGTGCCGGGCCATTACGGTTACAAGTGGGTCAAGTGGGTAGTCGAAATCGAGCTCGTGGACCACGATTATTTGGGGTACTGGGAGAGCCGGGGTTGGAGCGACGACGCGCGCAGGGCGGCCCAATCGGAATGGCTCCCGCACGCCGCGGCTCTATCGACGGGATTCATCTTTCTGGGGATGGCTGTCGCGTCGGGGTACGCGAGCCGGCCAGGCAGGCTCTCCGGCGCCTTTCCAGAATGGATGGGACGCCGGTTCCACGTGGCGGTTTCGGCTGGAGCCGCGGCATTGCTGATGGCCACCTTTGCCTGGTGGGCGCTGGAGACCATCTGGATGAGGGGCGGGCTGTTCTACACCGGGCACGGCATCATGTCTGGAATCCTGATGGGCCTTCTGGCAATCTCCGGGGCGACGGCTTTTATGACACGTCGGAGGAAGTGGGCCGAAACCGTTCACGAGTATGCGTCGCTATTCGCGTTTGTTATGTGCGGAGGGGTGATTGCGACAGGCTTACTGGCGTCCGGCCTGTTCTAAATCAACCCATCGTCTCTATCTCCTTCACGGCGACCTTGGCCCACTTGTCAAGCTTGAGGTCGGTGTACATCACCGCGGCCCTCCTTAGGTTGACCAGCGCCTTGTCCCGGTTGCCGGCCTTCTTGTAGGCGGTCCCCAGCTCGTAGTGGCACTCCGCCTCGTAGTAGGGCATCTTCAGCGAGCTGTAGATTTGGATGGCTTCGTTGTAAGCCCGGTCCATCATCGACGTGTTTCCTTTTGCCGCGTGCAGCTTGCCCCAGGCGTGCTGGACCCCGGCGATGCCCGCGCGGTCCCCCATCTGGCGCAGAGTGGCCTCGCTCTTAACCAGCTGCTCCTCGGCCTCTGCCAGCGTGTCCTTCTCGACCAGTATCATCGCAGAGTTGAACCTCGACCAGGCCACCATGTTGAGCCACCCGGCCCGCTCGGCGGACTCCTCGCTCTTCCTGAACGACTTGAGCGCGTCGTCCCAGTTTTTCATCTGGCGGTAGGTGTCTCCCAGGTTGTTGTGGCAGCGCGATATCTGCTGAAAATCTTCCGTGTACTTCAGGTTCTCAAGTGCTGTCTTGTAGCTGTCTATGGAATCTTCCAGCTCATGGCGGTCGGCCAGCACGTTGCCGATGCCGATGTATGCCCTGCCCACGCCAGCCTGGTAGTTGGCCGATTCCGCATCGGATGCGGCCCGGCGGTAGGCATCTATGGCCTTGGAGTGCGCCCCCTTGTACCACAACGCGTCGCCGATGGAGTTGTGGCAGTTTGCCAGCTCGACCCTGTCGCCGAGGTTCTTCGCCGCCGCGAGCGCAGTCTCGTACCTGGCCAGGGCCTGGTCGAACTCGCCCATCTCCTGGTGGACCATCCCGAGCCACTTCAGGTACCTCGTCCTGGCGAGCGCGTCCTTCCGCGCGCTTGCCTCGGCCAGAAGCTGCTCGAAATAGCCCCGCGCCTTGTCCCACTCCCCCGCGAAGAGGCTGCCCTTGCCGAGCTCCTCGGTCATCCTGAGCTTCGCCCCCTCGCTCGTCTCCTCGCTGACGATGCGGTCGAGGTCCTTCAGCTTCCGAAGTTCTGAATAAATCTTCTTGGCTTTCTCGTGGCCGCCGAAGAGCACCATGACTTCGGAAAGCTTAGCGGCCAGATGCGGCAGGTTAGACGGCTCGATGCTCTCCGGGTCGACGTGGATGAGGAGGCACTGTTTCCTGACGATGAAGGGGCCCATGTCCTGCATCTCCCGCTCCATTATCTCGTAAACTTTCCGAGTCAGGTCGCTTCTGGGCATCCCGCACTCACCTTGAGCGTTTCCTGGTGGCCCTGAAGTCCAGCTGCTGGTCCTGCTTGAACTTGATGCCCTCGGAGAGGGCGATGTCGGCCTTCTGAAGCTCGCGCCCGACGTATGTGGAGTGCTCTGGCCTCGAGATGAGCCCCATCCTGGAAATCGTGTGGCAAATCGCCTCGGCGCTGGTGCCCGTGATGACGTGGTCCAGCTTGCCGGTGGCCGGGGCGTTCCTGTCCTTGGAGATGTTGAGGTAGTGCTCGGCGACAATCTCGTCCCGCTCCTCGTCCAGGTATATGACGAAGAACCCCGCGGGGTCGTACTTCATCGCCTTGTCGCGCTCGGCCTCTATCGTGTCGACCATTTTTCTCGCCCCTGACGCTTTCGAGGTATGCTTTCAGACATTTAAACCCTTCGAGGTGCCTGGGGAGCGGGGGTCGCCCTCAAACGGTTGAGAGGACCTTGTCCCTGGCTTCCACCATCGCGTGGAGCTTCCCCTCCGCGACCGCCGGGTCCAGATGCCTCAGCCCGCAATCCGGGTCGAGCATCAGCCGTTCCGCGCCCAAAGCGTCGACGGCGGCGCGGACGAGCGCCTCGACGTCCGCGGTCCTCTCCACTTCGTTCACGTCCGAGCGCACGCACCCGAAGCCCAGGCTTTGCCGGAACGAGACGTTCTTGACCGTCGCCAGCAACCCGGGATGCGCCGCGAACTCGTGGTCCAGCGCGTCGACTGGGAGCTCCGCGAGCTTGTGGAAGACCTGCGAGACGTCGCCGCACACGTGCAGCGCGACGGGCTTGGTCAGACCTCGCCTCGCCGTCTCGACGAGCGCCGGCGCGTGCTCGGGCCATTCGACGGAGAAGAACGGCTCGTCGAACTGGACGACGTCGACCAGCGGCTCTATGGCGCGCGCCTCGCGGTTCATCGCCTCCGCGAGGGCGAAAGCCAGCTTCTCGGCGCTTCCGTAGAATCTATCATCCAGCCCTTTCGAGAGGGTGAACGGCCCGGTGACTATGCCCTTCAGCATCCGGCCCTTGGGGAGATGGCCTCTCGCGATGCGTTGGTCGTCGAGGGTGATGGGGGAGGTCCATTCGACGGCCTTCACGACCTGCGGGCGCTCGCGCATCCTCACGCCCCTAAGCTTTTTTACGAACAAATTGACCATCGTGTCGCGTGTCTGGCCGTCGGAGACGATGTCGATGCCGGCGGCGACCTGGGCGCGAACGCTCTCCTCCAGCGCTGCGACGAATGGGTCCGAGCCGTTGCGGTAGGCCGCCTCCAGCGCATGCCTCGTCGGCCTCGCGGGGTAGCTCCCCACGACCGTCGCGGCGAGCGGGGCGTGGAACCTGCTCAACCCAGCTTCCTCCTCGGGTGGCCCTCAGCCGGCGCAACGCCGAAGTAATCCTCCGCGCCCTCGGAGACGAACTTGTCGGCCATCGCCGCGGCCGGGAAGACGAGCGGGGCGTTGCGAATCGGGCCGTAAACGCAGTAGCTGGCTCCCATCAGTATGGGCATCAGGTTCGAGCCGGCGTCGCATAATTCGTATTGGGCCTTGTGCTCCTTGCGCCACGATTTCATCCAGAGCCAGCTCTCGACGATGTTGTGGATGGCGCACCCGACCGGGCGCCCGAACTCGTGCTTGAAAACCGGAATCGCACGGAGGCATTCGGCGGCGCTGTGCTCGAATGGCGTCGCGCCGGTATCGAGAAGCAGGTTGTCGGCGCCGAAGTCGTTCGCCATCTGGACAAGGCCCTTTTCTAGGATTCCGCCCCCAGTCTTGAGCATCGCCATCCTGCCGTCGGTGGAGAAGTCCTTCGGGTTGTAGGCGAGGCAGATGACGGCCGCCGGAGTGTGCTTGGCCAGCGCTGCGATTTCATCCCCCGTAACGCCGAGGTTCAAGGAGTTATATATGGTCCGTTCCAGAATTCCGGCCTTGGCGCAATGTTCCAGCGCAGCGGCGCGTACACCAGTCTCTGGGACGTCGAGCGAAATCGGTCCGTCCCACGCGCCAGCGACCAGGTCCAGGCGCTCGGAGACTCGCTTCGAGTCGTCGATGAACACGTCGACGACGGCCGGGTTTCCGGTTAAGGCGCTGAACTCCCCTTGCTGGGCGATGAAACCCTTGACCTCGTCTCGGCGCTCGGGGGTCAGCTCGACGTACTTCTTGCCGTAGAGCACCGTGCCGAAAAGGACCGTCGGATGCTCCCCTGGCTGCCCGCCGAAGGTCGCGCCCGCGACCTTGAATTTTTTTTGCTCCGTTGCGAAACCGAACATCTCAAGCCTCCGACAACATTGCGCCAGGCTGCCCCGCGCGGCCCTGGCATTCGTGGAATGCTAACATTTCTCAGCCCTCCAATTCCGTCGTCTCCATGTACGGGTCCACGCGCAGCGCGCTGTGCAGCGCCAGCATTCCGGAGACGTCCGCCTTCTTCTTCTTACCCTCTATCTTGATTGCGACGAACGGCTCGCCGAACGAGCCTGGGTTCCGCGCCGCGCACTCCAGCGCCTTCGCGAGGAGCCTCTCCTTGTCGCGCTCTCCGGTCATGTCCACCAACTCGATTTGCTGGCGGAACCGCTCGACGGCCTCGCGCGTGAGGTTCTCGATGTACGGGACGGCACCCTTCGCATCGACGACGCGGTTGTTGGCGTCGATGCCGCTCCTGTGCAGCGCGGCCAGCGTGTCGCCCGACCGGTGCCCGCGCACCTCTTTTCCGCATAGAATGAGGAACCTGATGTTCGGATTCGAGACGACGTTGGCGACGACCTTTTCCACCCCGAGGTTCTCGGTCTTCATGCCGCCCTGGATGGCTATCTCCTCCCTGGGCAGCAGGATTTCCTCGGACAGCGTGACCAGCGCCACGCAGCTCTCCGGGTTGCCGACGACGTACTCGCCGCCCCATGGATAGAGGTTCATCGCCCTCGCATCGGGTTGGGAATATAAATGGATGGCGCTCGCCGACAAACATATTGCCAACTTTTAATTACATCGTTATTCATCCGCCATCATACGGGCACGTGGCCTAGACAGGATATGGCGCCGGCCTTCTAAGCCGGAGGTCCCGGGTTCGAATCCCGGTGTGCCCGCATTCTTTTTTCGAGCGGGTTGGCATCCAAAACCATATTAATGACCAGCGATTACCCGCCTTCAGCGAGGCAACAGCATGAAACGGAGCTCGAGAGCTTGGAAAAAGCGCGGCAACCAGCGCTGGAAGTGGCGCAAGAAGAAGATGCGAAGACGAAAGCGCGCCCAGAAAATGCGCAAGCGATAAGGGTAATGCCGCCGCCCGACGGAACGTTCCGCCGGGCGGTCTAAACGTCCTCGCTCAGGGAACGATGGGGGTATGGGGTAACACGGTATCCTCGCGGGCTCCAGTTACGGGCGTGATTGCCAACGGGTTTGCTGACAGTGCCGGTGGCGGCCTCGTGCCGCTGCTGGTCGGAGCGGCTTCGGCCGTTCTGGTGATGAATAACTGGAGCAATGACCCGTAGTTCAGAGAACGCGCCGGGTAGCTCCCGGCGTGGAAGAAACCCGCTGATCTGGGTTCAAATCCCAGTGCCCCCACATCATTTTGTATTTTTCACTGGGATTTGTACCGGAGGTTCATGAGCAACGCCGGAGCGTTGCGACCAAGCCGTCCCGCAGGACGGCGCGGAATCCCAGTGCCCCCTAATCCTTACTCCCGATGTCACTTCGTCGCTTCACAAAACGCTTTACCAATCTGCTTTTATACGCTCCCCGGGAATGATGTTCCATGCGCGGCTCGGGGTTTGCAGCTACCGTCCTCCTCCTACTTTTCGCCCTCCAAGCCGCGCTGCCCCTCTGCTCGGCGGTGCCGGAC
>DAIRED010000108.1:0-7454 GCA_036795795.1 Thermoplasmatota archaeon
ACCAATGGGATGACAAACGGCCGGGGTCGGACCAACGGGATGGTGAATGGCAAGGGTCGAACCAACGGAATGACGAACGGCCGGGGTCGGACCAACGGGATGGTCAACGGCAATGGCCGCACCAATGGAATGACCAACGGCCGCGGGCGAACAAACGGCATGGTCAACGGCCTGCACGACGGCCGGACGAACGGATTCATCAACGGCACCGCCGGGCTGACTAACGGCATCGGAGGCAGGTTCCATCCTGGCGGGAGCCGCAGCCCGTCCAGCAAGAGCCGGAGGTACCTCATACTCATCGCGCTCGCGGTCTGCGCGCTCTTCCTGCTGCCAGTGCTCTATGTCCTTATTGTGCCTGCCCCGGCGGAAGCGAAGACGATTGACGTCGACGGCGAATTCGACGACTGGAACAAGCAGGTCGTCTACGACGAGTCCACGTCGATAGCGGAGCCGGCGCTGGACATAGTCGATTTCGCGGTGGCCACCGACCCCGAGACCGTCTACGGGTACGTGAGGACGCGCGGCGACGTCGTATCCAGGCAGGTCATCGACAGGTTCTACCTCTTCATCGATTCGGACGGCAACTCGGCAACGGGTTACGAGATGGAGGGCATCGGAGCCGAGTACGTCGTCGAGGCCTACGGCTACAACCAGACCTCGCTCACGGTCGAATCGCGCTACTTCCAGGGCAGCGACAGGCTCAACTGGAGCGCCTTCACCAACCTCGCGATAGGGAAGCTGCAGGTCACCGGGCAAAGGGCCGAGTTCGGCGTCCACCTGGACACGGACCTGGTACCGGGCCAGTTCAGGGCGAAGTTCGCCAGCGCCTCGACGGGCTCCGACGGGAAGGTATGCGCCCCCATTATCGACGGTCTCAACGGCGCCATTGTCATCAGGCAGACGCCGCTCGATGTCGGGGGAATCGTTAGCTCCAGCGACGTGATGACCCTGGACATCAGGGCGACTGGCAAGGACGTCACGCTCGAGAGCATCGCGATGCAGGGGGCCGGGGCGCTCTCGCCGACCGTGAACGGACTGGCCACACCCCTCACGATTCGTGACGGCTCCAGCGCGACACTCGCCGTGCGCCAAGACCTCGCTGGTGTCTCTGCTGGCACCCTGGTGAAGGCGGCCGTCGCGTCGGTCTATTCGGACGGTTCCGCTTCGACTATCGGCAACGAGCTGTCGGCATATGTTATTTCTCCGCCTGCCAACATCGCGATAGATGGGGCGTTCGCCGACTGGAACGGGGTGCAGAAGATCTCCGACCCTTCGGGGGACTCTTCGAATCCAAGCCTGGATATCGTCGAGAGCGCTGGAACATCCGGCGCCGGCTCGCTTTACGCATTCGTCAAGTTCGCCTCCGGAGCCCAATCCCTCGGCGGGACGGTCGCGCCGATGGTGCGCGTGAGGTCCGCGCCGTCGCCGCCGTCGAACGTAACGCCAACTCCGCCGCCGACCAACGTCACTCCGGCGCCTGTGATTATCCCGCGCCTGACCGGAGAGGATGTCACGCGGATTTACATCGACAGCGTCGCCGGCGGCGGCTCCATCGGCGGAATAGACGCCGATTACTGCCTGGAGATAAAGGGCTACGGCAGAAAGGTCACGACGAGCCGGCTCCTTGCATACCCCGGCATGACGCTTGCCGCGAGTGCGATTGCGGCGACGGGAGGATCGTGCGCAGAGGCTGGCGTGGCATTATCTGCGATAGGGAGCCCGGCTGGTCCGGTCGGGTTGTACATCGAGACGACGGATTGGCAGGGGACGGCGGATGAATCTAGTACATCATTGGCTCAAGCGTGTATACGAACGACGCGATACGAAATGCCAGGCGAGTGCAAACCCGACGTCGTTGATCCCCCGACACCCGACGCAAACCCATTCGTGTCTTTATCGGTCATCAACCCAAGCGATACTTGGGATACAGACTCCACATCAACCACCGATGAAGGGACGATGGGTAACCTCGCTTTCTACACCCCCGCGCTGGACCAGTCAGGGGTTGGTAGGTACGATATACAGTATTACGACTTCATATTAGACACCCCATTGGGGTTGCCATATTGCGATGGAACGTACAACAACTACTGGAATGTCGCGGACCAGATGTCGGGCGGGAGCACAAGCGCTGAGTGCATAATCATCCACGAAACGATCAACGGCGTCAACGGATGGACTGATAGGAGCCAAATTGGTTCGACAAATATTGTTTTGACAACAGGCGACGATTTCGCCCCGAGCATCGTTCTGGAACCAATACCAAATATGGCCATCAGCTCGCAGAATAATGGGACGAGAACCGTCACCCTAACGTGGACTGGATTAAACGAGTTGTACCGCGATGAGTGGTTCTCGGATCTCTCCGAGGACTGGCAGAGCACATGCAGTAATGTAGTCAACTACACGCTCTACAGGAGTACGGACGATATAGCATTCACCCGCGTCGGCTTCAGCACCGCACAATCTAAGGGTGGGCCTGTAACTGCTACGGATACTGTTGCAGCAGCTGGAACATATTATTATAGATTAGCAGTCAACTTCAGGTACCCGAACAACAACGGTGCCAACAAACAGCACCAGCCAAGCGGCCAACTCTACGATTGGCTCACCGCGGCTTCAATCACTCCGTCAGCATCGACTGTGTTATCTGGATTGTACGTCTCGCATGGCAGATCCCAGAGCATACCAGTCACGTTTATTCTGACCGCGACAGCCACCGGACCGACCTCTGCTGGAACTACTGTATTGAATCCGACGATAACATACACCTATACTGGTTCTCCATCAAGCGTGGAAATATATTACACATCCAACGGCGGTACGACGTGGATTCTCTGGGGGACTGATACTGGAGTCGATGGTTCGTGGACCCCATCCTCTAATCTGCCCGGAATCGGAACTTACTATTGGAACGCCCGCTCGATAAGTTCGATCTCCGAACCAGTTCCCTCGGGAGCCGCCTCTATCGAAGCTGGACCCTATGTTGTAAACGCGCTACCCGAATTCCCAACAATCGCGTTGCCGATTGCCATGGTTTTTATCGCGATGATGGTCGGTAAATATCGCTGGAAACGAAAGGGAGTTAACCCATGGAGTCAGACTGATTGTTAGATTGCTGTGAGATTTATTTTAACTAGCTCAAGCAATGCTTGAACAGCGCCTTTGAGTCGGATTCGGACTAACTCCCCGTTCGACAGATAGTATAAAACGTTAGTCCTTTTCTGCATTTCCCGTTCGATTATTTGAATTGAAGCCAGGTGAAGGACATAAGCCCCCTTCTGTTTCCCGACGAACGTTGCCGCGCGCCGGTAGACGGCATTCGACTGAGCGTCCAGCAAACCGGACTTGCTCGGGTGGGGAGTCGCCGTTTCACCATGTCCCGCGCCAGCGTCACCGTCGAACGGATCATCCTCGTTTGCGCGGGCTGTGTCGTTTCTGCGCCCTTGCCGTGCCTCTCAGCACACCGGCTTGAACCGGTCCACCATTACGCGCCTTCGCCTGATTGACAGGTTCCAGCGCACCGAGGGGGGACTTTCCTCAATGACTCCGAAGAGCCACCGTAAGCCGCCCGCCTTCTCCTGGCGGGAAGTACTACGGTTACACGAATATTAACGTTTTGATTACGGGTGCAATTGGCGGGTGAAATGATGCAGAAAGAATTAAATATCCATAAAACATACGTCGTAGTACATTTAAAATGGAGGAATAACGGATATGGCTGAAATAAGGATTCAGGTGGCGGAGGAAGTGGACAGGTATCTGGAAAGCGCGGTGAGCATGGGGCTCTTCACGAATAAGGCCGAGATAGCCCGGGCCGCAATCGTGCAGTACATGAGCACCATAATGCAGATGTCCAAGGGCTACGACAACGAGGTGATGTTCTCCCCAGAGGGCAGGCTGTACCAGCTCGAATACGCGCGCTGCGCGACGTCGAGGGGCTTGACCACGATCGGCATAGCATGCACGGACGGCGTGGTAATAGCGTCCGAGACCGCGCTCCAGAGTGCGCCCGGCGACGGGGATGCCTCAAAATCGCTCATGGTGCCGTACGAGAAGGTCGTGCGAATCGGGGAATCGGTCATCGTCGGTTCGTCGGGCCTGGTCATGGACGGCCACCTCGTGATGGACGCCTTGCGGAAAGCCAAATTCCACAGCGACTCCGAACTCCTGTCGAGCGTACGCGAGACGTACAAGCCGTACCTCTACAGCCGGGACGTCCGGCCCCTGGGGATC
Source organism: Thermoplasmatota archaeon (assembly GCA_036795795.1). Classification (GTDB taxonomy): domain Archaea; phylum Thermoplasmatota; class Thermoplasmata; order SG8-5; family DAIRED01; genus DAIRED01. The sequence goes on from DAIRED010000108.1 coordinate 4,237, forward strand.
GGGCTCGTGATGGGCAGCGTCCTCGACGGCGCGCACCTCTTCCAGGTCGACCCCAGCGGCGCGATAATGGAGTTCCGCGCGACGGCGATTGGGCGCGGGAAGGACGAGGCGGCAAAGGCCCTTTCTGTAAAACATAAGCCAATGAACGTGAGTGATGGAGAGGCGCTGGCGAGGGAACTGCTGGCGGGGCGCGACGTGCAGGTGGTATCCCTGGAGTGCCCGAAGAGGGGGAGGAAGTAGGAGTCGCGCGGCGATTTGGCCGGGGCGCCCCCGAAGCGGGAAAGTGTCTGACGAAAGTTTTTTTCCGCTGGCTAATAGGGCGCGCGCGCACGAACCGTGCATTGTTCAAAGGTTCGGGATGCGGTAGCCATTAGTACACGGTGAATCTGGCGAAATGCCCTTAGACGGCCCACCACGCGGTTAATAGCCATCACAATATATATATGCAAAAATAGATTTTTATACTCGTTACTCCCATATGAACGTGGCGATAACAACATGCCATCGGAAACACCAGTCTCGAGCACTTTCGACAAAGACTGTCAGTGGTTCAATGAGAACTATAACGCACTTCAGAAAGAATTTGCAGGCAAAGCCATTGCAATCATCGACAAGAAAATATATCACTCCGACTCTAACTATTTAAAATTCTTAAAATGGCTTCGAAATAAAGGAATCGACCCTGCTGAGATTTGCATCGAAGTCTTCCCAGAAGAGGACGCTGCCTATATTTTATAGGGTTAGGTGTACCTTTGTTCCGCATTAAGGGAGTGTTTCGAAGCTGGATAAAGGAAATATTTCCGCATTTTAGATGTACGATAGTAATTGGCGGTGTGCATTTTATTCCAACGTATCTTTTATTGGATACTGGAAGTCCTTTTACGCCTATAACGCCGAAAGACTATCTGAGAACGAGATTGAGAATAACACCCGGTAAAGAAAAAACGTGCTGGCTGGCCGCGTGTAAATTTTATAGAATCCCTATCACCCAAGGAGTGGAATACAGATTTGAGACCGAGGATAATGAATTGAAAAAAATCGAGTACACGGATTCCATTTTTTTATATCCCATGGACGAATTTCGCGATATTAAGCAAGTGCAGGCAATTCCAAGCATAATAGGACTGGACTTTTTAAGAAAGAATAATTTAAGATTCTTCATAGATCCTGTAAAAGAAATAGCTTACATTGAAGGGGATTAAGCAATCGTTCACAATATCAAAGCCACCCGTCTCAAATAGAAATCAATCCCGTAGCCCAGAATGAATGCGAAGGACGGAAAGCTCTCAAACAACGTGATCGAGCGATTCCACAACACGCTGAAGGAAAGAATCAAGATAATGCGCGGCTTCGGCTCGGAAAAGGGCGCAGAGAACGTCCTAGACGGTTTCGTGATTCAGTACAACTTCATGAGACCGCACACGACGTTACGCGGGAAAACGCCTGCGCAAGCGGCTGGAATGGATTTGCCGATTGAGCACGGTTGGGGAGATTTCATACAGTGGGCAACATTATAAAATCGAGATAATCACATAATTCTAAATACAATGAGCATGATGAGGATTTGAGGAGAAATAATGGTCAACATACCCCCCAATGTGGAGAGCAGAATTAAAAGCCAATTGAGAAAATATAAGCGGATATTGGAAACTGCACAATCCAAAGATATTAATGAATCCGATACCGTAATGATTATTTCAGATATATTGAAAGATTTATTTGGGTATGACAAATATTCTGAAATAACAACTGAGTTTTCGATAAAAGGCCAACGCTGCGATCTGGCGGTAAAGAGCGGAGATACAGTTCATTATCTAATTGAGGCAAAAGCGATTGGAATTGAATTGAAGGAGCAGCAAATATACCAGGCGACAAACTACGCATTCAATTCTGGCATAGATTGGGTGGTTTTGACAAATGGGATGATATGGAACATATACAAGGTTGTTGTCGATAAACCAGTATCGGTTGAGCTATTGAAATCGATTAACTTTTTCGACCCAATCGATTCCAACATCCTTGAAGCCCTGTTTATGCTGACAAAAGAAGGGGTGAAGAAATCTGCGATCACAGAATTCCAAGAAAAACAGCAAGCTATCAATATTTACACGATTGCTGCGCTGTTGCAGAATGATTGTATCGTGAACGCAGTCAGAAAAGAACTTAGAAAAATATATCCAGGTGTTAAAATTGATACTGAACGCGTTCAGGAAATAATTAGTAACGAAGTAATAAAACGCGAAGCCCTAGCCGGTGAACGTGCTGAACTGGCTAAGAAACAAGTTAGAAAATACTATAATAAAATTGAGCGTGAAGAAAAGAAGGAACTAGGTTCCAATACCCCCGAACCCGCAGTAAGCAACCAATGCGAAGTAACTAAATTGGAAAATGGAGAAGCTAAGGGCACCACCCCATCAACCCCCACACCCTAGGCAATCGTCAGACGATACTGGCTCGGACAAAGGTGTTTGCTCCCACAATAAGTATATATCTGTCAGACAGCGCCCAGCCAGAATATCCTACTTAATGCAACAATGCACACGAACCGCCATCTTTATATACCCCCGCACACATATAGGACATTTGTCAGACAAATCGTGGAGATTCGTCTGACGGAAGCCCAGGTGCAGAATGACCGTGGAATCGGAGCGCGTGACAATACGGGTGCCGACGGAGCGCATAAAGGAGCTCCAGGAGCTGGTCGACAGCGGCCAGTACGGCACAATCAGCGACGCAATCCGTGCCGCCATCGACAGGTTCGTCGAGGAGCGGAACACGCCAGAGCACATCCAGCGGATGACCATAGAGCTCCCCAAGGGGAACATGGTGGAACTGCAGGAGCTAGTGCACACCGGAGACTCGATATCGCTCGACGATGCGATCCGGAACGCGGTCAGAGAGTACGTGAGGACCCGCAAGGGCCCCGGCGACGACAAGGCCTGAAATAGCACCTGGTTCCTTGCCAGAAGGGATGGGATGCACTCGGCGCATGCGCGCAAGTGGCAGCGGAAACGCTCGCCTGGCGCGGTGCGTGCGCTCCTGAGGGAGCGCTTCCAGAGGGCACCCTCTCGACGGCGCAGAGAGGTGGTCGGATGAACATGCCAGAAACAGGAACAACGGAAGACCTGAAGAGGTGGGTGGACAACCCAGCCTTCACGGTCGTGGGATGCGGCGGCGGCGGATGCAACTCCGTCGACCGCCTCATGAAGATAGGCGTG
>DAIRED010000109.1:0-7442 GCA_036795795.1 Thermoplasmatota archaeon
GCGATGGCCCTGCCGCACCTGGTCCACGACGGCGAGAACGGCTACCTGTTCGACGAGGCGAACGGCGGGTGCGCGGGCGCGATATGCAAGGCGCTCGACGCGCCTGGCGATTTGAAGAACAAAGCCGTCGAAACGTCGCGGCGCTTCGAGCAGGGCGCCTGCACGAAGAAGCTGGTCGACACCTACGAGGAGCTTATCAAAAGGGGAGTCTGAAGGCGTTCGCTGGAAGCGCCGACAATCGATTAAAATTGAATGGGTTTATCCGGTCTTTGTCGCCGTTAACACCGTCACCCTGAAGACGAGGTACTGGCCGACGACTTCCCTGTTGTAGTCCGCCACGAACGTGCCTTCCTCAAGGTCGACAGCCACGACGCGGAACTCCTGGCCGATGGCATCGACACCAACCTTCGCGTTGGCGTCGGCCGCCGTAAGCATGTGGCGCAGGGTTATCCGGCCGCCGCCGTTGTTCGCGGACTCGTCGATGGACTCCACTTTGCAGGACCATCCGCCGTACGGGCTGACGAACGTTCCGACGTCTGGCACGTTCTTCAGCGTTACCGTTCCGCCGACCGAATCTATCGAATAGATTGAGACGTTCCAGCCCCAGAAGTTGTCCCGGACCGTCACGCCGACGGTGGCCGCGACGCCGTACTCGGTTGTGAAGTTCTCCAGCGAGACGCCGTATTCGTAAACGGGGACCTGCTCGAGCATCGGCCTGCTCGAGACCTTCGACGGATCGGAGAGGCCGTAGCCCTCCGCGGGGCTGACTAGGATTTCCTTCGTCTCGCCCACGTACATGCCGATTACTCCGCTATCGAAGCCGGTGACCATCTGGCCTCCGCCCACGGAGAAGTTCAGCGGGGAGAATGTGTCCCTCAATTCGTACGAGAGAGCCTTCGGGTAGGTGGCATCGTTGAATGCGACGGATTCGATGGACGTGTCGAAGACCTTTCCGTCCTGGAACATGCCCACGTAGTCCACGGTCACGATGTCGCCGGCCTCCACGATGAGATCCTCCTCGCCAGCTCCGTCGTGCGGCTCCACGAAGTACACTAGGTAGGCACCTATGGATACGGCTATCAGGACCGTCGCGATTATGACGGCTATCGGCGCTATCGGCATCGAGCCAGAGGAACGCATACGCTATCGCCCAACCTTTCAACAAATATAACGGTTGCGGTTGTCCGCAACGTTACATCGACTTTATCTTGTCCGCGACGAAGTTCTTGATCTCGGGGTCATCGGGTATCGTGAGCGACTTCTTGAAGCGCTCGGTACCGTCGGGCAGGAAGTATCCGCGGGAGACCGAGATGAACTCGTTCACCTGGCCGTCTTCCGTCTTGGCCTTCTTCCTTGCCACCTCGAGGAAGTTGTTCTTCCCGAACGGCTTCTTCTCGGAGGTTACTGTCTCAAATTCCACCTTCGTTGACCTCGTGTTTTCCATGTCGTCCATTGCATTTCCCCCTTGCTGTATGAAACAGGGTGAGCCCCACAAACCCCAGATTCCTATATAAATATTACCGTTGTTGTATATATACTAATAGTAACCCATCGACTGAATCCTCGGCACGATTTCGCTCAGATGAAAAATTTAGTGCCGAGGATGGGGTTTGAACCCATGACCTTCGGATTTCTCAGGGAAATCCTGAGAGCGTCAAGGTGATTCCCTATGAGTCCGACGCTCTACCAGCTGAGCCACCTCGGCACTATGCTATTGGTGAGCCGAGGTTTTTGCTCGGCGACTTCTGTCGCCTCGCAAGCCACCTCGGAACTTTCCAATTGGTGGGCCGAGGTTTTTGCTCGGCGGCTCCGGCCGCCTCGCAAGCCACCTCGGCACTCGCAGTTGGCTCTGCGAAGCTTGTCAAGGGGTTTACCGGTTGTGGATTAACGAAGAAATCTAGTAATGGGTTTTTCCGGTCTCCGTCTCACTGCGGCGCTGGCTCGGCCGGAGCGGCCGGTTCCGGGTTCGCCCCGGGCGTCGGCTCGGCCGGCGCTGTTCCCTCGGCTGCTGGAGTCTCGCCTGGGCCTGGCTTTATCTCGGGCAGGATGCCAGGCTTGGTGACCGCGGACTTTCGCACCTCGACGCGGTTCATGGGCTGTATCGGCTTGCAGGACTTCGAGAGTTCGCGCACCAGGTCGCCAGATATGACGGCCTTGACGTACTCGTCGATGGTGACGTTCTTCGCCCAGTCGAGCAGCGCGACCTTCATGTTGTTGCGTATCGCGGTCTTCTGGGAGCTCTGTATCCTGCGCTCCGCGATGGCCATGGGCTTCACGCGGATGTGGAACTCGTCCTTCGTGACCACGTCCACCGTGATGTCGGCCTTGGAGCGCTTCCTGCGTGTCATGCGCCGGATGTAGTCGCTCGTCAGGTCGTGCCCGACGAACTCGGTGTGCGCCTCCATTCCAGCGATCCTGTTGACCTTGAACAGCAGCTTGATGTGGGACTTCGCGAAGTCGCCGGTGAGCTCCTGGACCGTCACCTCAAGGACGCGGCCGAGCAGCTTGTCGGGTTCGTCCACCAGCGTCTCTGCAAGCTTCATCCTGTTGAACATGTCAGGCGCTATCACTGCATACCAGTTCTTGGACTTCCATTTGTCCTTGACCTTCCTGGCTACCGGCTTCGATTGGGTCTTTTCAGCCATCTTGATTGGGCCCCCGATGGGTTGTGCCCGACCCCAAGCGTCATCCATATTTATACGTTGCCATCTGCGCCAGACAAATCTTTAAGTAAGTTTTTAACATCCCGACCCCAAATGAACACGCTCGTGATATGCGAGAAGAACGACGCGGCGCAGAAGATCGCCTACATCCTGTCTGGCCGGGGATACGAGAAGAAGTATTCTCTCAAGGTTCCAATATACCATTTCGCGAGGGGTGGCAACGATTACCTCGTGATAGGGCTCAGGGGGCATATCGTCGAGCTCGACTACCCGCAGGAGTACGCCCGCTGGGACGCCGAGCACATACGCAAGCTCGTTTGGGTGGAGCCGGTGAAGCGCCCGAGCGTCCGGGGAATCGCCTCCGTGCTCGAAATCCTGGCGCGAGACGTGCACGAAGTCATCATCGCCACCGACTTCGACCGGGAGGGGGAGCTCATCGGAGCCGAGGCCGCGAACATCGTGCTGGCCATCAACCCCAACGTCCCGCTCAAGCGCGCGCGGTTCAGCGCCTTCACCCGCTCGGAGGTCGAGGGGGCCTTCAGCAACCTCACCGCGGTCGACCACAACCTCGCCAAGGCCGCCGAGTCGAGGCAGATAATCGACCTGGCCTGGGGCGCGGTGCTCACGCGGTTCATGTCCCTCGCCACCGGCCAGCACGGGCGGGACTTCCTCTCGGTCGGCCGCGTCCAGAGCCCGACGCTCGCGCTAATAGTCGACAGGGAGAGCGAGATAAACTCCTTCGTCCCCAAACCGTTCTGGGAGATAGTCGCGCACCTGGACGCGGGCGGGGCGTTCGACGCGCACCACGAGCACGGAGTCTACTGGGAGAAGGCAGAGGTCGACGTCGCCCACGCCAAGCTCAATGGGGCCAAGGAGGCGCTCGTAAGCGAGGTAAAGGTCGAGCAGCGGCCGGAGCGCCCGCCGTCGCCATTCAACACAACGATATTCCTCACGGAGGCCACGCGGCTTGGAATCACCGCGCCGAATGCCATGACCATCGCCGAGAGGCTGTACACCTCCGGTTACATCAGCTATCCCAGGACCGACAACACCGTCTACCCCCCGTCGCTGGGCCTCGACAACGTGCTCAAGGAGCTGGCGAAATCGTCGCTGGGCAAGGAGGCCGAGAAGCTGCTGGCCGAGCGCCGGCCGTACCCCACGCGCGGAAAGACCGAGGCGACGGACCACCCCCCGATTTACCCGGTCGCGGCCGCGAAGGAGGCAGACCTCAAGGGGGACGCCTGGCAGATATACGAGCTGGTCGTGCGCAGGTTCTTCGCGACGCTGGCGCCGGACGCCCAGGTCGAGTCGACGGACGCCGGCATCGACATCGCGGGCGAGAAGTTCCGCGCGCACGGCCACAAGACCCTCCAGCTCGGTTGGTATTCCTATTATCCTTACTACAAGCCGAGGGAGCTAGCCCTGCCGCCGCTGTCCGCGGGGCAGATGTGCGCCATCGCGGGAATCGAACTCGTCGAGGACCGCACGAAGCCGCCGAGGCGCTTCTCCCAGGGGGACATCATCCAGGAGATGGAGCGGCTCGGCCTGGGCACCAAGTCCACGAGGCACGAGATACTCCAGAAGCTTTACGACAGGAGGTACGTCGAGAGCTCGCCATTGAGGCCGACCGTCTCCGGGACGGCGGTCGTGAAGGCGCTGGAGGACGGGGCCATGGAGATAACCCGCCCGCAGATGACGGCCATGCTCGAGGAGGAGATGAGCAAGATAGCCGACGGCCAGCGCGACCTTCCGACGGTCGTCCGCGAATCGCAGGAGATTCTGGAGAAGGCCCTCATCGCCCTCGAATCGAAGGTGGACGTCATCAGGGAGGACGTCAGCCAGGCGCTGAGGCAGCAGAAGCGCGTCGGCGCATGCCCGAGCTGCGGGAAGGACCTGCTCATCAGGCAGTCCAGGAACAACAAGAGGTTCGTCGGGTGCTCCGGCTACCCGGAGTGCACGAACACATACCCGCTGCCCCAGTCGGGGCTGCTGGTCACGACGGACGAGAAGTGCTCCAACTGCGGCGCGCCCGCCGTCAAGCTCATTTTCAGAGGCCGACGCCCGCGGATGATATGCGTGAACATGGGCTGCGGGGCGCGGCCGAAGGCAGCGCCGCCTGGGGAGACGGCACCCAAAGCCACCCCCTCAAAGGCTTCGCAAAAGAAAGCCCCAGCCGTCAAGGTCAAGGTGACCGTGAAGGTCAAGAGGGTGCCGGCCAAACCGAAGAAGAAGGCTCCAGCTGGAGAATAGAGATTTTTCGATAATCGCCAGGAGATTACTTCTTCCTGCTTTCCTTGGCCTTGAGCCTCATGCCGGCGTACCCGCACCTGCGGCACCTGGTCGCCCTGACCGAGTTCTTGGAATAGCAGCTCATGCATATCTTCTTGTCGAGAAGGCGCGCGGTCGCCTCCGGGAATTTGCCCATGTTATTTGCCTCCGGCGAACGCGAGCAATGTGGACGTAGTATAAAAAGAGTGCGCAGTCACGCACCTCGCTTTCCGTGGCTAAGTTTATCCGCTCCGAAATTCATGCATGTCATGCGATGGCGAAAGCGTATGGCCGCGCGTCCTCCGCCTCGCTCTTCCAGGCCGCCGCGCTGGCGGCGGTCATGGTGGCGGCGGGGCTGCCGCTGGCGGCGATGGTGTCCGACGCGCCTGACAACGTCCTCCTGGTGCTCCAGCCGGAGCTCTATGTGGAGATATTCCCGGAGCTGGAGCGGTTCTCCTCCGAGCTCGAGGCGGACGGGTACTCCGCGACCGTCGCCATGGGGCCGTGGCCAGACGCGGCGGCGCTGAGGGAGCGCATCGCGCAGGCGTGGCGCGACCACGGGCTGGCCGGATGCATCATCCTGGGAGATGTTCCGGTCGCCACTTACGAGATATGGGGAGATTCCACCATCGGCGGCGGCCGCAGCGTCTTCCCCATCGACCTCTACTTCGAGGACCTGGACGGCGAATGGCTCGACACAGACTCGGACGGGGCGCTCGACTGGCACGAGGACGGCCTGGGGGATGTGGGGCCGGAAATCTGGCTCGGGCGGCTCTCGCTCAGGACTTCGGAGGTGGCCGAGGCTAACATGGTCAAGTCGTACCTCGCCCGGGACGTCGCATACAGGCGCGGGGAGACTGCGTTCGAGCGGGGGGCGCTTCTCTACCTGGACGACGACTGGACCAAGGACCTCTACACCTACAAGCACGGCCTCGCCAACGCATACGACCGGACAATCGTCGCCAGCGGCACGAGGGTGACGAACTCCACGGACTACGCGGCTCGCCTGGCAGAGGGTTACGAGTGGGTCCAGGTCCACACGCACGTGAGCCTCGACGGCGGCGCGCACGTCTTCGCAATGAGGGACGGGGCGGACAACGACGGCGACGGCACTGCGGACGAGGGGGACGAGGGCGGGTGCTTCGGACCGGAGCAGATGAAAGCGGCTGACATGGCCTCGGGGTTCTACAACGTCTTCACGTGCGCGGCGGGCGACTACACGAGGCGGGACTACCTATGCGGGTGGTACGCGCTCGGCGGCGGCTCGGGGCTCATGGCGATAGGCTCGACGAAGGAGGGCGCGATGCTGAGCTTCGATGCGTTCTACGGGCCGCTTGGCAAGGGGGCGTCCGTCGGCGAGTCGTACAAGAGCTGGGCCACGCGCACGCTCGAGGACTACTTCGGCAGCTGGGCCCGCAACGTCTCCCGCGCCTGGTTCTACGGGATGACCATCATAGGCGACCCGACGCTGTCGCTGGTCAGGGAAGGCTCGGAAACGGAGGTTGTCGCCCCAACTGCGTGGCTCGAGGCGAAAACGCGTCCGTAGGCTTCCGGTTGAACGGGGTATCCCGCGGTAGTCCGTCGAAATGGTTAATACTCGTTGGAGGAATGGCTGCTCGGAGGATAACATGGCCCATTGGAAATCCGATTCCATCATGCAGACAGCGAAACCAGATTTCTACCGGAGCGATGTGGTGGAGAGTTCGGAGAAAGGGACCGAGCCCTACAAATCGTTCAATGGGAGGACGTTTGTCATAATCGTCGCAATCATTGCCGCGTGCTTCGCAGCCGCGTATCTCATTTTCTTCGCCTAGAGTGCCATGAAAGGCGATGGGGTGACCCCGGGTAATCCATGGCAAGTTGTTTAGCTCTCCCACACCATTTATAGCTGGTGAACATAAATGACTCCCATTCCAAACGGCAGGGGCGTCGGAGCCAATGATGGCCTTGCCTTTTCGATACTGTTACCCGATTTGCTACACTTTATAGCTGAAATCGTCGTACCCTTAATACTCCAAGGCCTAGGATGATGCTGGACAAACGCATGCCATGTCCCGCGCCGCGCGCATATTGTCTTTGTCCTCCTGGCGCGTTACAAACACATATAAATAGTGTCGGAACATTCTTCTCTCAGGTGCAAGGTTGATTGTCGTCAAGCTCGGGGGAAGCGCCATCACGGACAAGCGCAAGCCTTGCAAGGCGCGGCGAGGCGTCATCGCGCGGCTGGCGCGGGAGCTGGCGCCGTTCGCTGGCGACCTGATAATTGTGCACGGCGCGGGCTCATTCGGGCACATCGGCGCCGCCGAGTACGGACTGAAGAACGGGCTAAAAACAAAGAAATCGGCCCTCGGCGCCGCGATAGTCCAGCGCGAGGTGCGCGAGCTCAACCAGCTCGTGCTGAAGGCGCTCACCGACGCGGGCGTGCCTGCGGTCTCCATGCCGCCGGGGGCGCTCGTGCGATTTTCATCTGGCAGCCTCTCCGACTACGACCTCCGCCCGTTCCGGGACGCG
>DAIRED010000110.1:0-7390 GCA_036795795.1 Thermoplasmatota archaeon
CTGCGAAAGCTCGGGGTCATCATGGGGGACGACGTCAAGACTGGCATCAACGCCTCCTTCGACGTGGGCACCGTCGTCGGCGAGGAGAGCTTCGTCGGCCCGAGTGCGCTGGCATCCGGTTACATTGCCCCCAGAAGCCGCATTCTGTGAGGACTGCCCCTTTTTTATAGAATCGCGCCGATGCCGGGCCGATGGAGAACTGCACACCCCCGCAGAACGGCGACCAAGCCATCACGTGCATCTCGGCCTTCCCGGGCGGAAGCGTCGCACGCCAGACATACGAGATTGCCCAGCTGAAGGACTGCAGGGTCGTCGTCGAGAAATCCAACGTCGCGTGGGTCAACGTGACGCTGCCCGACATGAAGGCGCAGGCTCCAGAAATCGCCGTTGGTTTCGGATTCTCCAGGGACCTGGTCGACAAGATACTCGAGGCGCAGAAGTCCGAGTACGACGACCGCGACTCCGAGCTGGGAATGCTCCTGCCGGCGGTGCGTGTCTCGGGATGGGATATACGGATATCGCCGCTGCTGGTATTCGTCAGGAAGAACCTCCTCCTGACCATCCATCCCTGCGAGGTCAAGCGCTTCGTGCGCTTCTCCCGCTACGCCGAGGGCGTCATGAAGAAGTTCAAGGAGAGCCAGACAGTCTCGGACAGGATAACGCTCCTGCTCATCCGCATCATCGACGAGAACAACGAGAGGAACTTCGACGGTCTGCACGTCATCGAGGAAGAGGGAGAACGTTTCAGCCAGTTCCTGGTGGACACGCAGGGGAAGGCCGACGAGCTCGGGCCGAAGATACACAACATCAAGCAGACGCTGGTCGAGTACTCGGGCGCTCTGTGGGCGAGCCTGGAGGTGCTGCACTCCCTCCGCTACGGGGACGCCGACACGATAACGGACAACCCGAAAGTCCTGGACAAGATGAGCATCCTCGTCGAGGACGTCACGCGCAACATCCAGCTAAGCGAGCACGTCTCGGAGGTGCTCGCGTCCGGGATGGGCGTCCTGCAGACGATTTACAACAACCAGCTCCAGATATACAACAACCAGCTTCAGCTCCTGAACAACAAGCTGGCGCTCCTGGCAGGGTGGCTGGCCGTCGTCGCAACGGCGGTGGCGGTCCCGAACACGCTCGCGACGGTCTTCGGAGTGGCGCCGATAGCCGAGCTGCTGCCCTGGCAGGTCATGATATTCCTGATTGTGATGTCCACCATAATATCGACCTACTTCACTTACATGTACGTGAGGTCGAAGGGGCTGCTGCCGAAGAGCGGTGACTCGGTCAAGGAAGAGAAGGCTTGATTTTCGAGAATGGAACGGTCGCGTAGAGAAGCGCCGCGCTGAATCCAACGAGCGCCGCGCTGGCAATCATCGACGCCTCGCAGCTTATCGCCTGGGCGAGGACCCCGCCCAGCGCGCCTCCGGCTATGGCGCCCAGGCCCACCGACGCGTTGAACATCCCCGCATGCGCCCCCCGGCTCTGCTCGGTGCAGGACGAAACGGCGATGGGCATCTGGACGTCGCCGATGACGGCCCACGTCATTCCCATCAGGAGGTGGAGGCAAACGAGGAGCGCCAGCGCCGCCAGGGGGCTCCAGACCGCGACGAGCGCGGAGGCCGCGTAGGCCGAGAACAGGCCGATGCGCGACGCCTTGGCCATGAATAAGGCGCGCGGCTGGTCCGCTCGGTCGAGGATTTTTCCGAACCTGGTGAACAGCAGCGTCGAGGAGATGGCCTGCGCGAAGCTCAGGGCGAAGACTGCTGAACCGCTAACTCCGACCTCCACGATGAGGTAGAACGGTACGACCGTGAAGAAGGCGACCGCGCCGATTGTGTAGACGAAAGATGCGGCCAAAAACCCCCCGAAATGCCCCCCCGCCGTGGCGTGGTGCGCGGCCACCTCACGGATGTGGCTCCACCTGAAGAATCCGTACATCTTCCCAGGCAGGTACCGCGCCCTTTCGACGGACCACCTGGCCAGCTGGAGCGCGTGGAAGTGAAAGTCCTCACGGGATAGCTTTTGCTGCGGCTCGACGACCAGGATGAACACAAGCCAGGCGCCGACGAGGGCCAACAGCGCGTTCACGAAGAAGAGGAGCCTCAGCGCGGTCCCGACGTCCACGAAGGCTGGCGCGCCCGCGAGCCATATCGTGCCCAGGGCGATGCCAGCCAGGTTCCCGATGCCAGCTATGTTGTTGAACCGCCCGGTCTTCTCGGCCCACTGGTCCCTGGAGAACGCCTCGAAGATGAGGATGCTCATCGCAGGCCCGCTCGCCGCTGACAGCAACCCCATCAGTATGTTCGCGAAGAGCAGGTGGCTCACGTCGACGGACATCCCCATCGCTATGTACGCGATGGCCCGGCCCAGGTAGCCGACGACTAGGAAATGCTTCCGCCATTTGAAGGCGTCCGTGGCAGCGCCCCAGAACATGAGGGCGGGAACCGAGGCGGCGGAGGCGGCGACGGAGACGGCCGCGACCTCGTCCACGCTCCCGTGTAGCGTGAGGACGACGAACAGCGGCAGCAGCGAGTCGAAGCATCCCCCCGCCATGTTCGTCGGGAGGTACGAATAGAACCAACGCTCGCGCTTGTCCGCCATCGCCAGAGGCACCCCTGTCCAGGGATAATTCGGGAGGATAAATACGTGCCGCTCAGAGTCCCGGTTTTTTCGATGAAGGCGCCATATCTCCCATGCTCGCCAGCAGCGGGTAAACGTCCCGAGACAGACGCACCATCTCCTTCCCGTAAGCGATGTAGCTCATGAGGATGATTAGCGCGCCCAGCATGGCTTCCAGCGACGCAACGACGTAGAGATCGGCTTCGTCGAAGGCGTTGAGGAAGAATATCCCCACGCCGAGGAAGACCACCCCGCAAATTATCAGAACACCGTAATAGACCTGAAACGTCCCGACGAGTTGCATCTTAATCGCCGCCGCCGCCCATGGGTCGTTGCCGGTCGTATCGACGTATTTGTGCATCTTCTCCCACCAGGAGCCCTTCGAGAGGGTGCTCCGCATCCCCACGTACGTGAAGAGGAGGAGGATAGCGGCGATGCACATGTCCATCCCCCCCTTGAAAGCCATCTCGCCCCTGTGATCCCCGTAGTAGTAGTAATCCTCGTAGACCATCGACTGGTTCAGTTGGCCGAGCCCGAAGAGGAGGAGGAAAATCGAGACGATTCCGAGGAGTCCCACGATGAGGGACATGACCCTCAATATCGAACGCTTGGATACGGAATCCATCGGGACGCCGTACGGGGTGTTCAGTCTCGAGTAAGCGTTGCATGTGAAACAGTACCAGTCCTTCGCCGGCTCGTAATAGGTCATCTCAAAGCTGCACCTTTGGCATTTGGTCATGTACTTCCCTCCATGACGGACTAGTTGTTGAGGGGTTTTAACCTTTTGCGTCACATATAACTCAGCCTGCGAAAATTATATTTCTCATGACGCAATAATCCGTCCGCTGAGGGAAGATGCCGAAGCCGAGGATAGTGGGAGCCAGCGTACCAGCCGCGCAAGATACCGGAATGCATAGGCTACAAGGGCCATTAGATGCGAATCCGCGCCCGTTGTACCAGTCCCCCAGGCCAGAGGGAGTTGTCATCCTTACCATGCTCTGCTACTTCGAGGGGATTCTGATAATGCTCTTTGGCGGGCTGCTTCTACTCTTCCTAGCACCCATATTGAAACCGCTGACACTGCTTTTGCTCCTCGTCGGAGCGGATGGAATTGTCTACCTGGCTTACGCCTGTTTGACCCTGCTATTTGTAATAGGGGCTCTGTTCGTTGTCCTCGGGTGGGGGTTGTGGAACCTTAAGAATTGGGCTCGGAGGATGTCGAAGTTGCTCGCCATGATAGGCTTGTTGGCGTTCCCCGCCGGGACCGCAGTCGGCCTCGTCATCATACACTATCTTAGAAAACCCGAGGTCAGAGCCGCATTCCGATAGCCATCCGAAGGCTTTAAAAGACCGCTCGCGTTCGTGTGCATGGGGTTGCAAATGCCGCGCAAGATTCGAGTTCTCATCGCAAAGCCCGGCCTCGACGGCCACGACCGGGGGGCAAAGGTCGTTGCCAGAGCGCTGAGGGACGCGGGCTTCGAGGTCATCTACACCGGGTTGCACCAGACGCCCGAGCAGATAGCCGTCGCAGCTGTCCAGGAGGACGTCGACGCAGTCGGGCTGAGCTGCCTTTCGGGGGCGCACATGACCCTTTTTCCAAAGGTCGTCGAGCTGCTTAAGGAGAAGGGTGCGGGGGACATCGTCGTCTCCGGAGGCGGGATTGTGCCAGAGGAGGACGTGCCGAAGCTGAAGAAGGCCGGAATCAAGGCGGTCTTCGGCCCGGGCACGCCGCTGCAGGAAATCGTGGACTTTCACAAGACGGCAGTGAGGAAGCGCGGGCATGGAGATAGTTGATAGGCTGGTTGCGGGCGAGGCGGCTGCGGCCGCTCGCTTGATATCCTGGCTCGAGGACGGCGATCCGCGCGCATCGAAGGCGCTCTCGGAGATTCACAAGCACACTGGCAAGGCGCACGTCGTCGGCGTCACAGGCCCGCCTGGCTCCGGCAAGAGCACGCTGGTGGACGCGCTGGCCCGCGAGTACCGCGCGGCCGGGAAAAAGGTCGGCATCATCGCAGTCGACCCGTCCAGCCCATTCACGGGCGGCGCCATTCTCGGCGACCGCATCAGGATGCAGGGGCACTGCTCGGACCCTGGCGTGTTCATCAGGAGCATGGGCACGAGGGGCTGCATGGGCGGGCTGGCCAAGGCCACGTCCGACGCCATCAAGGTGCTGGACGCCTACGGCTGCGACGTCGTGCTCGTGGAGACGGTCGGCGCCGGCCAGGCGGAGGTCGACGTCGTCAGGAGCGCGCACACGGTCGTCGTGGTCGAAGTACCTGGCATGGGGGACGACATCCAGGCAATCAAGGCCGGCATACTCGAAATCGGAGACGTCTTCGCGGTGAACAAGGCAGACCGCGAGGGGGCGGACCGCGCCGAGGCCGAGCTCCGGGGGATGCTCGAGCTTGGCTCCGAGCCGAGGGACTGGACGCCGCCCATCGTCAAGACCGTCGCGAAGGACGGCAAGGGCGTCCCGGAGCTTCTGGCGGCAATTTCAGCGCACCGCGCCCACCTAGGGAAAGCTGGAAGGCTCAAGGCGAAGGAAAGGGCGCGCGTCGAGCGCGAGTTCCGCGAGATTCTCAGGGAGCGCCTCGCGGAGCACATCGAGGCGAAGATGGACGCTGCGGAGTTCGACGCTCTGGTCGAGCGCATCCTGAAGAAGCAGATGGACCCGTACTCGGCGGCGGAGGGCGTGCTGAAGAAGATATAGCCAGCACGAATCGGTCTGCCGCTCGGCAAACTTTTATTACGAGCGAGCAGATACTCTGCCAGGGGTAAGGACTTGGCATTGCTGTTCTCGAGGCAGGCGGCCGATGCGCTTAAAGAGGTGCGGGCGAAGAAGCCGCTGGTGCACCACATCACAAACTGGGTTACCATATCGGAATGCGCCAGCATCACGCGCGCTGCGGGGGCTCTCCCCGTGATGGCGCACGCCGCAGATGAGGTGGAGGAGATGGTGGGCATCTCAGGGGCCCTCGTCCTCAACATCGGGACGCTGACGCCGGAGCTGGTCGAGGCGATGGTGAGGGCCGGAAGGAAGGCCAACGAGAAGGGCATCCCCGTCGTGCTGGACGCCGTCGGAGCGGGGGCCACGAAGCTCAGGACCGAGAGCGCGAGGAAGATTCTGGAGTCGGTCAAGATATCGGTCATCAAGGGGAACGCCGGCGAGATAGCCACCATGGCGGGGGCGCAGGCCGAAGTCAGGGGCGTGGAATCTGTCTCGGTCGTTGGCAACGCCGCCGACCACGCCCGTGCGCTGGCCAAGTTGGCGGGATGCGCGGTCGCAATCACGGGGGCCGTGGATATAGTGACCGACGGCCGGAGGACGTTTTTCGTCAAGAACGGGCACCCGCGCATGGGCGAGGTGGTCGGGACCGGCTGCATGGCTGCGTCGGTCATAGCGGCGTTCTGCGCGGTCGAGAAGGACGCCACGCTGGCGGCGGCGCACGCCCTGTGCTTCTACGGGATTGCCGGCGAGATGGCGGCGCGCGACGCGAAAGGGCCTGGCTCGATGAAGAACAACCTCTTCGACTCCGTCGCGGCCGTTAGCCCGGAGGATGTGCGGAAGGGAGCGCGCGTCGATGAGGCCTGAGCGCTGGGGATTCTACTTCATCACGGATTCCAACCTGACGAAGCAGGGGGCCATAAGGGACGCCGGCGACGCGCTTCGTGGGGGCGCGAAGGTCGTCCAGTACCGCGAGAAGAACAAATCCCCCGCGGAGATGCTTGAGGAAGCAAAGGCCCTGCTCGTGCTGTGCAACTCGTCTGGCGCCGACCTCATAATCAATGACGACCCCGAGCTGGCGCGGACCGTCGGCGCGCAGGGGGTACACATCGGCCAGGGCGACCGCCCGCTGGCCGATGCCAGGAAGGTCCTCCCCGACGGAATCGTAGGCGTCTCCTGCGGCACGGTCGAAGAAGTGCTGCTGGCCGAGCGCGGTGGCGCGGACTACGTCGCCGCGAGCCCGGTATTCTTCACGAGCACGAAGAAGGACATAGGGACGCCGGTCGGGCTCGAGGGCCTGGCGAGGATGCGGGAAGCCACGGAGCTTCCGATAATCGCGATTGGCGGAATAACCATCGCGAACGTGCGGGACGTGGTGTTGGCGGGCGCTGACTCAGCGTGCGGGATATCGGCCACCGTCGGGACGCCGGACGTATCGGCGAGCGTCAGGGAGTTCGAGGGGCTGGTCAGGGCGGCTAGGACCGAGAGGACGAGCCGCTCTCGCAGTTGATTCGATAGGATTCATCATTTTCCGGTCCAAATTTACGCGAAACCAAAGCTATATATCGCCGCTGCACTTTGCGCGGCAAGGTAATCGCATGGCAACGACAGTCCCGGAAGCCAACAAAATCCTGAAAGATAACAAGGTCAGATGGGTCCAGATTCAGTTCACCGACATAGACGGCCGCCTCAAGGCCATGTCCTCGCCGGTGGAGGATTACCTCTCTGGGCGCGCCTGGAAGGAGGGCATCTCCTTCGACGGCTCGTCCGTCCACGGCTACATGTCCGTGAAGTACTCGGACATGGTCGCGATGCCCGACCCATCGACGCTGCTGGTGCTTCCGTGGGGCGAAGGCGTGCAGAAGCGCGCGAGCGTCCTGGCGTTCTTCAAGAACCCGGACGGCAAGCCCCTTGAAACCGACCCGAGGCGGGTCGCCGCCGCGGCGATGGAGCGCGCGCAGTCGATGGGGTTCAAGCAGGCCAACATGTTCCCCGAGCTCGAGTTCTTCCTCTTCACATCGCAGGGGCAGGCGCTGGAGGAGAACG
>DAIRED010000111.1:0-7339 GCA_036795795.1 Thermoplasmatota archaeon
AAGCTGATCGTGGCCGGCGGGATCCGTTACCAGCTCTTCGACCTGGCGACGGACGGAAAGTGCCCGGGGGCGTTCTTCATCAAGGCGCAGTGCGAGCCGTTCTCCGACGAGATGGAGATGGACGAGGAGCGCCTGATAAACTGGCTGGATGCTTTCGGAATCGGCTACGATGTTGGAAAGACGCCCGTTCCCCCCGGTTGCGCGAACCCAGGCTGCGAGAAGCTGCGAGCGCGCATCGACCGGTCGCACGTCTCGGGCCACGCGTCCGGACCGGAGCTGAAAGAGATCATCGCGAAGATTGCGCCTCGGACGCTTATACCGATACACACTCCGTGCCAGGAGAGGTTCGCGGGGATTGTGGGGGAGATTGAGGCTGAAGGCGGGGCGAAGATAGAGGTGAGGGTGCCGGGGTACGGGGAGAGGATGGAATTTTGAAGATGTAGCGGCAGCTACCGACACACGATTCCCCCTCCCGATAAACATAAATACGTTTATTGCATAACCTCCCATAATGAGGGATATTAAGCAACAAATGAAAACACCGGCCATATGGAAGAAGGCTCTCTTCGATGGGCGAAAGGTGGTCACCTCCAAAGAGGTCATGCAACTCGCCGACCGCCTCGGCAAGGACGGGGAGCGCAGCCTGGCCTACCTTCAGGAACATGGTTACATCGTCAGGATAGCGCGCGGCGTACATTACGTGCGAAGCGCAGACGAGCGCGAGCGAGGCTTCCATGAATGGTCCGTCTACGAAATGGTGGCCGAGGCCCTCAGGATGAGAAATGTCAAGCGCTGGTACTTCGGTCTCGAAACTGCCCTCAAACTCAATGGCATGACGCACGAGTATTTCACGGTCGATTCCGTCGTGACGGACAGCGCCTGGACCAGCAAGCCCACCCGCGTCCTGGATGCGAAGTTCCATTTCTTCAAGTGGAGCCCCAGGCACTTCGGCTTCGGCGTAGTTCGCAAGGGGCGTCTGGCCTACTCCGACCCCGAGAAGACCGTCCTGGACCTGGCGTACAGGGCGCACCGCGGCGGAAAGGGCTCATCGAAGGCAATCATCGACGAGCACATTGACAGGCTCGACCGCGAGAAGCTCTCCACGTACCTGAAGCGTTACCCGATGAGGTTCCAGAATGCCCTGGGGGAACTGCCATGAAGGAGTTCTTCGAGCGCCTGAACGCCATCGGGAAGCCCAAGCGCCCGGACATCATCGAGAAGGACTTCCACCTGCACAGGCTTCTGGACGCGGTCTCGAACGACCAATACTTGCGGGGCAATCTCGTCTTCAAGGACGGCACCTGCCTCATCAAGGCGCACATGAGCTACTACCGTTTCTCCGAGGACGTCGACTTCACCTGGCGCGATGCCTCAATCTGGGAAGGCAGGAGCCTCTCCGAGACGAAGCGGCGCTGCTCGAAGGAATTGGGTGAAGTAATCAAGAGGTTCAAATTCATCTCCGACGAGCTGGGCTTCCGCTTCAAAGGCGACAAGTCCGTTGCCGACGAGGTGCACATCAGCAGCGGCGGTCGAATGCTCCTCCTGTGGCTCGGCTACGACTCCGAAATCCAGGGCGTGCCGTCGAAGATAAAGGTCGAGATTAACTTCGTCGACAAGCTCCTGTACCCCGTCGAGGAGCGCGAGCTGCATAGCTACGTTGAATCGTTCGATTCGAAAGAACTGGCCTTCCTATACGAAAAGCCCTGGAAGGAATATTCCGCTAAGGTTATCTTCCCGTGCTACGACTCGCGCGAGATATTCGTCGAGAAGTGCCGTGCGGCGCTGACGAGGAAGGCCTACAAGCTGAGAGACGGCGTCGACATAGTCTACATTGGCGAGAAGTACGGATACACCGTTCTGGATTTCAAGCCCCAGGTCATAAAGAAGGTCCGCTTCATGCTGGACACCTACGCGCGCTACCGGGAGAACCTCGAGCTGCCGAAGGGAGCGCTGCCCGAGATGGAGAGCTCGGACGAGATGCGATTGCTGCTGGGAGAACCGGCGAAGGATCTGGCTGGCAACGTGAAGAGGGCGCACGCGCAACTCGAGAGGATTAGGGAGGAAATCCTGTCGTAGAGTTAAACTCATACGGACACACGCCGCGCCGGGAGAGGTTCGCGGGGATGGCGGGGGTGCTCGCGCAATCGGTAGCATACGATTTCCCATCCGCGGACGTCATTTTCAGTTGTACGATTTTTTCGTACAACTCAAATCCTTCCTCGGTCAGCTTGGCCTTCAAATCTGCCCAGTACCGTCTAGGTATGGTGCTGTCGGCAAGCGCTCCCACCACATCCACCACCGAGAAGTGCCACTGCCCCTCGTGCCATGTTCTCCTTACCCTCTTTCCCTGGAAGACCACCAGCTCGTCGTGCCCGTCCATTTTCTCGCCCCCTGTCGGGTCAAATGCGATGCCCCTTAATAAACGGACTCCGGGGGTGGGCGAAACTAAGCGCACTAACCTTACTTCCTTTCGAGCAAGCGCCATTGCACCATCGGGTGCTTCGACAAGTCATTCTTGATCGGGAGGTCTCCGAAGAGGAGCCCCTGGTCGAAGACACGCTCGTCGTAGAATTTGTCGAGGAACCTCCGCTCGTCCTTGTCGAAGTCCAGCAGTTCATTGACGAACTCGAGCACGGGAGCCCTCATCTCTTCCAGGTCCATCCCGTGGTCCCTGCGCCTTAGCATCGGAACAAGCCATCTCTTCACTTCGTCCTTCGTGAGCAGGCGTACCTTCTGGTCCGTGGACTTTCTCGCATCGTCCTTGTTGAGGACCATGTAGAACACGAACATCTTCCTGAAGAGTGCCGAATCGTATTTCCGCTGTCCGGCCGAGAGCAGCCAAACGTCGTACAGGTCCCTCGCCGTTCCGCGGGAGACCAGAGCCCTGACCTTCTGCGCCATTATCTCCTCGTACCCATAGGAAATGCCTACGACCTCGCCCAACCGCGTGAAAAGGTGCTCGAAGGTCCGCCGCTTCATCTCCAAAACCGGCACCCTCTCGCCGTAGTTGATCTCGACCTTCAGCTTGTCCGCGCTTCCCGCCACGGTCGTGTAGCCGAGCTCGAACTGCTCCTCCAGGTACATCGCGCGCGGCTTGTCGAACCTGTAATCCTGGCTCCTGAACAGTCTGTCGAGGATTCCCCTTATCTCCAGGCGCTCCTTTTGCATCGTTTCCTTCTCAGCGCTTCCGATGTAGTTCAGATCCACGTCCACGGACAGGCGTTTCGCGCCCATGTAAATGAATTGGATTGCCGTTCCGCCTTTCAAGGCAAGCCCGCGGCGCAGCATCGGATTCGCATCCATCTCCTTCACGAGGGCAAGCAGGCGGTACGCCTTCTCAAGCGGCCCCCTGTTGAAGTCCGTCGATTCGGACAGCTCCTCGAAATAGGCGAGGCCGGGAATATCAGACAAAGCGCATCAACTCCTTGATATTCTTTGGCACTATGACATTCCATTCCGTATCCAACCTGCCCATGCCAGGGACAATCCTAGGCAGCATGTAATACGCCTTCTCACCGACCTTCTTCCTCAGGACGCTCATCATTCCTTCTGGTGGGTGGAAGTCGTCGTTCAAGAGCGTGAGGATGTATCCCGTCTTCTGGTAAAGGCTCCGCTCGCCGAACCTCTTCAGGTGGCCCTCAAGATTCTGGAAATCGAGCATGTGGAACGTCTGCACGCTCTTCAGGTACTCCTCCGGGCCGCCGCAGTAGTCCAGGCGCCTGAGGCAGTCGAGAAAGGTCCGCTCCCTGTCTGTGACGCGCAATTCCACGTTCATCCGGATAATCTTCTGTATGCCGAAGAGGCGCTCAGGCCGGACGAAAACGTACTCCACGTTTCTGGTCTCGAACTTCTTCTTCGGGACGGCAGAGAACGCATAGACCGTGTTGAAATACGACTGAGCCACGCCGTGCATTTCTAGTGCAGTATGGTATGCCAGCGCACCCCCCGGACGCACGATGACGTCCGCCAGGATGTATCTGTCCAACTCGTAGTTCTTCCGGCCCACGAGAGCGGGCGGTATGGCGCCGTAGATGCCCTGGCGCGGCCTGACGAGATAGCCCTTGCGGACCAACCGGGATACCGCCATCCTCGCGGTGTGGTTGTTCTCGAAGCCCTTGGCAATCTCCGAGAAGAGCATCACGTGGTTCTTGGACAATTCCAGGTAGACGCGCTGCTCGTTCGGGGACAGCGTTTCCTTGTTTGTTGAATTTGTATACGCCGCTGTAGACATTATAAACTACATGAGTAATTAAATATATAAAAGTTTCTTAAATATTTAAAATTGTATACATGTGTGTATACCGAAATCACAATGCAAGAAATAAGATATATAATTGTTGCAATGCTACTCGAAAACAGCCGAAAGACGTTTATTTACGCGGCTAACGGAGAGATTCGAGTAATGCCGAAATACAATAAAGGCAGTTCGTTAAGTTTGCATTGCGACGTGAGCCGTTCTCCGCCCCGGAGCAGATTGCGCCTCGGTTGCTGATACCGATACACACGCCGCGCCGGGAGAGGGGCGCGGGGATTGTTGGGGAGGGCGGGGGTGAGGGTGCCGGGGTACGGGAGAGGATAGGGGTATAGGCGCTCAACCGAACAGCAGCTTCTCTGCCAGCTCCTTGGATTTATCGATAACCCGCTATTAGTTCGATACTACAATTTGTATTACTTACCCTTCTTTGATGGGGCATTGTCGCGGCCTTTCCCCGATGGCTTGCCAGTTGTGCTGGGCTTGCCCCCTTTTCCTTTTCCCATTTATCCACCTCCATGGTATGAATGTTGTAGTGCATATTTAACAATGCCGAATTTGAAAGAAGCTCAAGGGCAAACCTTTTTCTCCCCCCTCGTCAATATCGGTATCAGTGTGAGGGGACTCTTTGAATGGCTCAAAACCGAGCCTTTCTTTTAACTCTTCTTCCCACACCCCCCTCACACTTACTACCATTTTAGATTGGAGGCTACCAGGGTATTACGGAAGATGCGTTGATCAAGAATGCGACCACCAATCCAATCCTGGAGCCGTATTCGGCCCAATGGACCCACCCACAACATTTTTTCACTTCATCTCTACAATCGGTCAGGTCCTTGATGAGTTGCTGCTTGTTTATAACTTCAGATTTCATTATAATGTTGATTTCGTTGTTGATTTTCTGGATTTCGGATGCTTTGTAATTGGACACAAATTTACCTAGGAATAAAAAGAAGAGGAAGAGAGGGAGTGTTGGCACAAGAATAATTATATACTGAAAAATTGTATCTGACATATCGAAGTACATTGCCGAAGTCATTGTCGTTTGCGGAGCTACTTCAGCGATTGCATATCTTGCGGCGCTAGTGATTATAACGATGGACGAGAGGAATAATACGATGTGTATTGAAATTTCGCCAAGTTTCTCAATAACTGACTCCATTTCTAATAGGGGCGTTTTGAACATCCTTTTTTGATTCCTTATTACATTGCTTTGCAAAGGATATAAGAAAGCTGCGAATCCTGATACGCACTGGCCCACCATGATTAAAACAAACGATAAGATGGGCGCCATAAAAAAGTCTTGAAATAGCCTGAAGTCGGAATATGAGTCATATGAACCAATGTCGTCGAAAAAGTGCCAAAGAATTAACGCAAACGAGAACAATCCGAGTAATAATGGATTAAATGCCACTTTGAAGGCGTCGTACATGGCATATCTAAATTGTGGTCCGCTTTTCAATTCCATCTCTCCGACGACGACAACGACATCTTTCCATGTGATGTAACAGAAGTAAAGTAGGGAAAATAGAATCGCAATATATACGAATGGCACGTAAATTGGGATTGTCCCGTCAAAGGCAAAGGGTATCATGGCGAGATAGCAAATGAATGCCAGTAATGCGAAGGCGAATATCTCACCGAGGCGATGCTTGTTGAGCGACGTCATTATTGAATTGCCATTGTTAGAGCCTATTGTTTGGAATTTTTCACCTACATACATCCCCCAGGACGAAAGCAAGCTGTATGGGACTGAAAAACCTCTGGTTTCAGTGCTTTGGCGTAGCAAGCCAGCGCTACGGTATCCGGGTATTATGATTGGATGGAAGACCTTACAATCGGGGGTGGGGCATCTGTATTGAATCTCCCAATCTACTAATGATGGGACTTCTTCCCCATCAAGATCCTTCGGCCATAGATGGGTATCGATAATATGAGTTTCTAATATTTGTGAATCGTCTGGAATCCATAGATTGTATGTTTCATTGCAGACAAAGCATCTATTCTTGACACTGATGAAATTCATGATTGATTTACACTGGGGGCAAACCACTGTGGATGATGTGATTGAGAGCAATTTGCCACATGTCCTACAAAGTAGAACCTCTTCCTGCGCCATCGCCAACTCACACATGCAAGCATAGAGTGGGTTGTTATTATTTAATGCTCTCTTCTTCCCACACCCCCCTCACACTTAACAAATTTAAAATATGACTGACACTATGTATTACTCGATGACAGAAGGGTCTAAAGTAATGGTCAACGATGTTCTCGAATCACCCTATCGGGTTTTTATTACAAACATGGTGCGAGTAAAGGCATTACTCGAGTTTGATGAATTAATTAGTAAATTTGAAAGAGGTGAATTAAAGCAAGAGGATGTCCCGGTCATTGGTCCTTTTATGAAATTAATACCACAATTTCCTCAGTTATTCGAAGACATATATGGAACAGAAGTTGGATTAGCAATTAAAGATCTAACATCGTTAGTCCAAACAGCAAAACCTATGCCTGAAGAGCGGGAGAAGAAAGCACAAATATTAAAGGAAAAATGGCTCCCGATTATAGAACCAATGATAAATAAAGTTGTATCTGATCTCTCGAAAATAATAATGTTGAAAGGACATTTATTGGCAAACCAAGCCACAGTACTCTTGGTATCTAGTTTTGAAGCTTTCATTAAAGACTCAATCAAGGAATCTATCAATTATCATGAAAAAGCGCGTAATATCTTCAGAGCTGAAATTAATTCTTGTGGCATTTCTGAAGCAATTAAATATTATGGTCCCAATCTCGATGGATACCTTGGTGAAATCGCTGTGTCCAAAATAAAAGTGTTAGACGCGAATCAATTCCAAAATATCTGCAATCGGTTCCTGAATATTGATAATATATTTGAGTCAGATGAAAGAAAAGAGGAATATACCTACATGTTACAGGTGCGCCACATCATCATACATCGTGGTGGCCGTGTTGATTCGCAATTTAAGTCCATAACACACAATGAGACACCAATTGGTGCTTTCTTGAAAGTAGATGCATCGTTAATACTACCATTTGTCGATGAAATAATTAGGCTGGCTGAAA
>DAIRED010000112.1:0-7242 GCA_036795795.1 Thermoplasmatota archaeon
GCCCTTCGTCGCGCCGACCGATATCGGGGCGCCGCCAGAGACGAATTCCAGCGCCTGGCGCACCCGCGCCTCGTCCTCGGTGGCGTGGCAGATGGCCCGGAAGCGCAATGTCGAGAACGTCACGCGCGGGCATCGCGCAGGCGGGGCATTAAATTTGCGGGGCGCGAGCAAAAACCGCCTTATACCACCTCCCCATTTACCACCGGGGCACATGGCATGATCGAGATACGGTTTCACGGGCGGGGGGGGCAGGGCGCCGTGGTGGCGTCCAACATTTTGGCCGAGGCTGCGTTCACGGAGGGCAAGGAGGTCTGCTCGTTCCCGTTTTTCGGCGTCGAGCGCCGCGGCGCGCCAGTCACGGCGTTCACGCGCATCGACTCGAAGGTCATCCGCGTCAAGTCCGGCATCTACGCGCCGGACCACGTCATCGTGATGGACCCCTCGCTGCTCAAAGCGGTCGACGTGCTGGCCGGGCTCAAGAAGGGCGGGACCGTCCTGGTGAACACCCATTCGAGAGTCGCGGAACTCAAGATAGACGGCCCGTTCAAGGTCGCGGCCCTGGACGCCACGAACATCGCCATCAAGCACAAGCTCGGCAGCAAGACCGCGCCCATCGTCAACAGCGCGGTGCTAGGCGGCTTCGCGAAGCTCACTGGAGTGGTGAAGCTCGAGAGCCTGGTCCAGGCCATCAAGAACAACGCCCCGTCGAAGATTGAGGAGAACGCCCTCGCGGCGCGGGACGCCTACGACGCGGTGGAGGTGAGGTGATGGCGAAGCAGTACAAGAGCTACAAGGACCTGCCCCTGACCCCCATCACGACCGAGCCCTCGGAGGCGAACAAGACGGGGAGCTGGCGCACCTTCCGGCCAAAGATTGACAAAAGCAAATGCATCAAGTGCTACATCTGCTGGAAGTTCTGCCCCGACGTCTCCATCAGGATAGGCAAGGACGAGTTCCCAGAGTTCGACTTCGACCACTGCAAGGGCTGCGGCATATGCGCGCACGAGTGCCCGAAGAAGTGCATCGAGATGGTACTGGAGGAGTGAAGATGGTCAAGAAGGTCATAACCGGGAACTACTCGGCATCCTACGGCGCGAAGGTGTCCAGGGCGGAGGTCGTCGCGGCCTACCCCATCACCCCGCAGACCCAGATTGTGGAGAAGCTCGCGACGATGGTCTCCGAGGGGGAGCTGAACGCGCAGTTCATCAAGGTGGAGAGCGAGCACAGCGCCATGGCAGCCTGCATCGCGGCCTCGCAGGCCGGCTCGAGGGCCTACACGGCAACGTCTTCGCACGGCCTCCTCCTGATGCACGAGATGCTCATCTGGGCGGCCGGCGCCAGGACCCCGGTCGTCATGGCGAACATCAACCGCGCCAACGGCCCGCCGTGGAGCGTCTGGGCGGACCAGGGCGACTCCGTCGCGCAGCGCGACACGGGCTGGATGCAGTTCTACTGCGAGAGCAACCAGGAGGTCCTCGACACGACGATTCAGGCCTACAAGATTGGCGAGGCCAGGGACGTGATGCTGCCGGCGATGGTCGTCATGGATGCCTTCATCCTCTCGCACACGTCGGAGCCGGTGGACATCCCGGACCAGGAGGTCGTCGACGGATTCCTGCCGAAGTTCGACCCGGAGTTCCGCGTTGAGCCCGAGAAGCAGCCGTACGGCTTCGGGTCGCTGGTGATGCCAGACCTGTACATGGAGTTCAGGTACAAGATTGCCGAGGCGATGGACCTGACGAGGGAGCGCATCCACAAGGTCGACAAGGAGTTCCAGGAGACCTTCGGGCGGAGCTGCGGCGGCCTCATCGAATTCTACAAGTGCGAGGACGCGGACGCAGTCCTGCTGCTCGCCGGGACCGTGGCCAGCACCGCCAAGGAGGTCGCCGACGAGATGAGGAAGAAGGGGAAGAAGGTCGGCGTCGCCCGGCTGCGCGCGTTCAGGCCGTTCCCGTACGAGGAGGTCAGGAAGCTCGCGGCCACGGTGCCCGCCATAGGCATACTGGACAAGTCCTTCACGTTCGGCTACGGAGGCGCGTTCGCGAGCGAGGTGCAGGGGGCGCTGTACCACTGCCGCGACAGGCCGGCAATCAAGAACTACATCGCCGGAATCGGCGGCCGCGACCTCACTCCTGAGGTCCTGGTGAAGATATTCGACGACGTCCTGAAGCTCCGAAGCGGCAAGCACGCCGAGATTGCTTGGGTCGACGTCCGCGGACTGGGGGGGTTGTGATGCCGAAGCCAACGATTCCGGTGGAGGAGTACATGCACTCCGGGCACGTCGGGTGCCTGGGTTGCGGCGCGACGATGGCGATGCGGTACGTTCTGAAGGCCCTCGGACCGAAGACGGTCATGAGCATCCCGGCCTGCTGCTGGGCAGTCATGCCCGGCGTCTTCCCGCTGAAGTGCCTGGACGTGCCGATGCTGTACACTGCCTTCGAGGTAACCGGGGCTTCGATATCCGGACTGCGCGCGGCCTTCGACGCGCAGGGCAAGAAGGACATCAACGTCGTGGGCTTCGCCGGGGACGGCGGGACCGCGGACATCGGAATCCAGTCGCTCTCCGGGATGGTGGAGCGCGGCACGAACGTCTTCTACGTAATGTACGACAACGAGGCGTACATGAACACCGGAATCCAGCGCTCTTCGGCGACGCCTGTCGGCGCCTGGACGACGACGACGCCCGTAGGCTCGCGCCAGGATTGGAAGCGCCAGCCGAAGAAGAACCTGATGGACATCATGGTGGCGCACAAGATTCCCTACGCCGCGACCGCGTCCGTCGCCTATCCCGAGGACCTCATCAGGAAGCTGCGCAAGGCCAGGGACATCGCCGGGCCGAAGTTCTTCCACATCTACGCGCCGTGCCCGACGGGCTGGCGCCTGCCGCCCGAGAAGACGGTCGAGATATCCCGGATGGCCACCGACGCGTGCGTCTTCCCGCTCTACGAGGTCGAGCACGGGGTTATAAAGATCAACCGCAAGCCCGCCAAGAAGGTGTCGTTCATGGAGTACATGTCGATGCAGGGGCGCTTCCGGCACCTCCCGGCCAGCGTCGTCGAGGAGATACAGAAGGGCATCGACAAGGAATGGGAGACCCTCCTGAAGAGGGAGGCGTTCACGCAGGGGCTGTGATGCAACGAAGGAGCGCGGCCTCGAAGGAGATGATGCGCGGTGGGTGAGCTGAAGGCCGAGCACGCCCTCGTGTTGCTGGTCGTTGCATCCGTGATTTCGCTCGCAATCGGCTACGAGGCGGGATACGACGACGCTGGCGGGCTGCCGGATGGGCTACCACTCCCGGTGACCAATCATCCTGGCGAGAACATCGACGACCCCCAGACGCCCTCGCAGAAGATTGTGGATGAAATCGATTACATCCTCAACAACACCAACTCGACCCATTACGAGCACCACCCCGCACTCGGCGCCAACATCAGCAAGGCAGACGGAGTCTACGACACGGACTGCTCCGGGTACGTCGATTACGTCCTGAACCTCACGGTGCCGACCTGGTACGATGCGATTTCATATTACGGCGACGGGGAGCGCCCGCTCGCCGAGGACCTCTACGGCTTCTTCGCGCAGACCCAGCCGGAGAGGGGCTGGACGAGGGTCCGCAAGATGGCGGACGCGGAGCCGGGCGACGTCCTGGCTTACAAGCACCCGATACACGACCCGAACACCGGGCACGTAGTGTTCATCCACTCGCACCCGGAGCCTTCGACGGTCAACGACGGCGAGTACTGGGTGTGGGTCTCGGACTCGACCGCGAGCCACCACGGGGAGGACCCCCGCGAGACGAACGGCAACGGCGTCGGCAGGGGGAAGATATGGTTCGGCGTGGACCACGACGGGCGGCCGATCTACTTCAGATGGAGCAGCGTGGACGGCGAACGGCTCTACTACCCGATTTCAATCGCGCGGGCGACCGAGGAAGGGGCGTCGATTCCCAGTGCAGACAGAATCGCCAACAGGGCCGAGTACGCCGTTCACATGGAGAGGCTCACCGCGTACTGGCACCACACGATAATCCAGGAGAGTGAGTACGTCTACATCACCGACTGCTCCGGCCTCGTTGATTACATCCTCAAGACGGAGGAGCCGGGGCTTTACTCGATGATAGAGTTCGACGAGTCGGCTGAGTCAAGGCCACTCGCCCACGATTACTACGACACGTTCGCGAATGCCAGCGCGACGGCGCAGGCCGGAGAGTGGAGCCGCGTGGCCAGGCTGCAGGACGCGAGGCCGGGGGACATCCTGGCTTACAAGCACGCCGAGGCGACTGAGGGGAGCACCGGCCACGTGATGGTCGTCGATTCCACACCGCAGCCATCGGCCGAGAACGGCAACGAGTACTGGGTCTGGGTCATCGATTCGGCGCTCAGCGGCCACGGCGACGACACGCGCGACACCGACGAGGACAACGTGCGATTCACCGAGGGCGTCGGCCGCGGCAAGATGTGGTTCGGCGTCGATTCCAGCGGGGCGCCGACGTACTACCGCTGGTCCGCCCCAGACGGCGACGAGCACCGCGAACAAATCGCCATCGGCCACCCGAACTAGGGAGCGGCTCATGGCCATTGGCGATGGACCACCTCTAGCGGGCCTCGGGGTCCGGGAGAAACGCAGGTGCTCTGCCCAGCGCCGCGGCCATCGAGGGCACTTTTTAATACAATCATGCCATTACGCTGGACGCAGATGATTTAGATGGACCCGCTTCTCGATAAAACGCCGGGGAAGAAGCTCTTCCTCCTGGGCAACGAGGCCATAGCCAGAGGGGCGCTCGAAGGGGGCATGGCCATCGCCGCAGCGTATCCGGGAACCCCTTCCTCGGAAATCGGCAACACCTTCGCCAGGATTGCCAAGGAGGCCGGGGTATACTTCGAGTTCTCCACCAACGAGAAGGTGGCGTTCGAGGTCGCGGCCGCCGCCTCGGCGTGCGGCGTGCGCTCGTTCACCTTCATGAAGCACGTGGGCCTCAACGTGGCCGCGGACGCGTACATGACCGTGGCGTACACAGGCGTGCGCGGGGGGTTCGTCATCCTCTCCGCCGACGACCCGTCGTGCCACTCTAGCCAGAACGAGCAGGACAACAGGTACTACGCGCTGCTGGCGAACGTCCCGGTCATGGAGCCGGCGGACTGCCAGGAAGCGCACGACATGATGCGCGACGCGTTCGCGCTCTCGGAGAAGTTCGAGATGCCGATTCTGATGCGCACTGTGACGCGCATGAACCACATGCGGGCGCCGGTCGAGCTGGGTCCGCTCCCGGAGCCAAAGATTAAAGGCAAATACGTGAAGGACCCGGGCAGGTTCGTCGTCGTGCCCGCGACCGCGCGGAAGAGCCACGGCCTGCTGCTCCAGAGGATGGCCAAGGTCGCCGAGTACTCGGAGGACTGCCCCTGGAACCGCATCGAGGAGTACAACGGCGGCGGGAAGCTGGGTGTTGTCGCAGCCGGCGTGGGATACAACTACGTCGCCGAGGTCGTCGACACGGAGAAGATACCCGCGAGGATTTTGAAGCTGGGGCTCTCCAACCCCCTCCCGGCCAAGCTCGTGTCGGATTTCATCAAGGGCCTTGACACGCTCGTCGTCGTGGAGGAGATGGAGCCCATCCTCGAGCAGCAGCTCGCCGCGATGGCCAAGGACCTCAACCCGAAGCTCAAAATCGTCGGAAAGGCCAGCGGCCATTTCTCGAAGATGTTCGAGTACGACATGGACGTCGTGAAGGAGGCGCTCGGCAAGGCCTTGGGAAAGAAGATGGTGGGCGCCTGCCTGGCCCCCGAGCCGCTGCAGCTCCCGACGAGACCCCCGGTCCTATGCCCGGGATGCCCGCACAGGAGCACTTACTTCTCGGTGAACAAGGCCCTGAAGGGGAAGAAGAGCGAGGCGATTTTCTCATCGGACATCGGCTGCTACACGCTCGGGATACAGCCGCCGATGAACGCCGCCGACTTCCTGCTCTGCATGGGCTCAAGCGTCGATGCATCGGGAGGGTTCGCTGTCGCCGCCCCGGACCAGCCGACGCTCGCGTTCCTAGGAGATTCCACGTTCTTCCACTCCGGAATCCACGGCCTAATCAACGCGGTCTACAACAAGCACCGATTCGTCTACACCATCCTCGACAACCGCACCACCGCGATGACTGGCCATCAGCCGAACCCCGGGATGGGGAAGACCGCGATGGGCGACCCGGCGCACGAGGCCGACATCGAGTCCATCGTGAAGGCGTGCGGCGTCAACTTCGTCCGCGTCGTCGACCCGAGCGACCTCAAGGCCACCCAGAAAGCCTACGAAGAGGCGCTAGCGCATCCGGAAGTGAGCGTCGTCATCGCCAAGCGCGCCTGCGTTCTCCTGGAGGCGAGGGACCGGAAGAAAGCCAAGGAGTTCCACCACTGGCGCGTCGACCCGGAGAAGTGCAAGTTCTGCCTGGTCTGCATCAAGCAGTACGGCTGCCCCGCACTGTACAAGGGCGAGGACAAGAAGACCCACATCAACCCCGCGCTCTGCAACGGCTGCGGCGTCTGCGCCCAGGTCTGTCCGTTCCACGCAATAGAGGAGGCGAAGGAATGAGCGCGCTGGTCGAGGTGGGCATCGCTGGTCGAATCCGTCCAGGGGGCGGTCGAATGAGCAACACGGTCGCGAGCGCGGAAGTGAATGCCATCAAGCCGTTCTCCGTCGTCATCGTCGGCGTCGGCGGCCAGGGAGTCCTCTTCGTCGCGCAGCTAATCGGCGAGGCGGCGATGGCCGAGGGGAAGCGCGTCGTCATGAGCGAGGTCCACGGGATGGCCCAGCGCGGCGGCGTCGTGACCGCCACAGTCAGAATCGGGGACGTGGTCAAGAGCCCCCTCGCGGCGAAGGGCGAGGTGGACGTCCTCCTGGGGATGGAGCCGCTCGAAACTTACAGGGCGCTGCCGTGCGGCTCCGCATCGACGAGGGTCATCACGTCGGACGAGCTGGCAGTCCCGCCAGGGGTCTCGATGGGGTTCGAAACGTACCCGCCACTTGAAAAGCTCGTGGCGGGGCTGAAGGGCGCGACGGCGCTGGTCAAGGTCATTCCGGCAGCGAAGATAGCGAGCGAACTGGGGATGCCAGTAGTCGCCAACGTCGCGATGCTCGGCGCCTTCGCGGCCACAGAGGGCTGCCCCCTGAAGAAGGAGAGCTTCCACAAGGCTATGGACGCCCTGCTCGGGGGAAAGGGGCGCGAGGTCAACCTCAAGGCGTTCGAGAAGGGCTACGAGGCTG
>DAIRED010000113.1:0-7212 GCA_036795795.1 Thermoplasmatota archaeon
GTCATCGGCGCGCTCGGGAACCCGATTAGGTTCCATCCGGTTTTCAGGGCTATTGTGGTATCGCCCGCCTCGCGGCTCGACGGACCGCCGAGGCAGAGCACTCCGTCGCCCACGGTCGTCACGTAGAGCCATATGCCCATCGTGTGGTCGACCGCCTTGAGGTCGTTCAGGGTCGAGTTCCACATGGCGTTGTACTGCTTCCACGGGTCGGCCGGCGTCAGGGGGTCGTACCACATCGCGCGGGTCCAGCCGACGCCTCCGGCCTTGTCCATCAGCGCTGTCGGGAGCGTCTCGTTCTCGAGTATGAGGGGGAATGATATGAGGTTCCATCCTGCGACGATCGTGATGTTGAAGAACGGAGCGGGAGCGACCGCTTCGGGCTGGAAGTAGAAAGAGGCGTTCTCGAACGCGCCCCAGTTCCCCGCCGCGTCGCGGCCGTGGACGTGGACTAGGTGCGTCCCGGTGGCCAGCGAGAGAATATTTACATTAACGACGGGTTCTGTTGGGGAGCTGAAGGAGCCATCGGTGGCGCTCATCG
Organism: Thermoplasmatota archaeon; assembly: GCA_036795795.1. GTDB lineage: Archaea > Thermoplasmatota > Thermoplasmata > SG8-5 > DAIRED01 > DAIRED01. The sequence continues at coordinate 539 of DAIRED010000113.1, forward strand.
AATTGCCAGTGTCGGAAGCTCCGATGGCGTCTATGAAGTACTCGGCCGCGGCGACTATCGAGTCGCCTTTATTGCTATCGTCGACTGTCGCATTTATCCAAGCCGTTTTCGAAGGGTCCAGGGGATTCGGCGTCACCCGGACGGAGCCGGGGACCGTGAGAGGCCCTTGGCTGTCTGCTGTGTTTATCGTGAAAACGGCATTCGATTGGTCCGAGCCCGAGAGAACGGGTATCGGGGTGCCGTTGTCCGCGACGACCACCTTGACGAGGTATTGCGCCCCCCTCGGAAGGCTTGAGATGTCCCACGTGTAGCTTGTTGCGGTCGTGGGCAATGTCGGCGATTGAACCACCAGGGTCCAGGTGCTGCCGCCGTCGGCGCTGTAGTATATCGCCTGGTTCCCGACTTCCGTGCCGCCGTAGGTCGCACGAGTCCATGTGATTGTGGCCGTCGGGCCTGCCAGAGACTCTCCTCCGTTCGGCGCGGTGACCGTCACGTCGGGGTGGTCGTGGCCCACGAGGAACTGGATTGTAGCATCTAGGATGTCGGCTCTGGTTTGTGCCGCGACCGTATAGTTGTTGAAAACACAGCTCCATTCAAAAGCATAATTGACCACCCTCGATGGCGTTCCACCCCAAGTGCCGATTCCCGCTGTGCCGTTGTTCGCAGTCGAAATGGAGCTGACACCGATGTAACCTGGGGTGGCAGAGCCCCCATAATCTGTACACAAATATGTCACCGTATGACCTGCTGCGACAGACGTTATTTCGTCGCCATAACCCCCGGACCTGAATCCATTGTACGGGACACCCAGAGTATACCCCGCCCAGAAGCTCCCTGCTACTCCCCGTATCTGGGTGAACGTCGACGGGTCCACGACCCAGTTCGAGTGCAGCTGGGAGTTCGTCCAGGAATCCGTGGCTGTCGTGCCGTATCCGCTTGTCGTGTCGCCGAGAGCCCACATGATGTCATTAGACGTCATGAATAATCTACCGCCGGCATCCAGGTATTGCTTTATCAGCGTCCGTTGGGGTGCTGTTGCCTGCGGGTACTGTTCCAGCCCAGGTTGGAATATGAACACCTTATACAATTGAAGGGTTGCCAGCGACGGGTCGCCGTCGTTCCATGACGTCATGACATTGTAGGTCCAGCCCTTGTTGGCCATGGCCCATTTGTACTTTTCAATCATCAGGTTGTAATCGTATCCTGTCCCGCCATTGATAAACAGGAGGATATCACCGCGTTTTTCGGTTGTGAAGGTGTAATGGCTCCCGCCGTTGGTCGCCATAACTTTGTTGCCATGCACGTCCGAGCTCTCGACATCGTAATAGTACAGGGTGTCGGCCGCCAGCCCGGTCAAAAGCACATTCTGCGATGTCGAGAAAGGTGAGCCAGCCTTGGCGACACTCGTCAACGAGGATGGGCTCGTCCCGTAATAGACCGTGCCGTTGGCCTGCTCGCCGGTCGTCCACAATATCTCCGCAGTCGACATCGAAATCAGACCCGTATGCACGCTCGTAATCGTCGGGCCGTACCCCTCGACGGTCGAGTTCGCATATGCGCAGTGCGCCGTCCCCGTGACGTCGATATACCTGGCGGAGATTGTATCCGTCGCCGTCACCGGCAGGAAGCCGTTGCCTAATGGGTCCTGGCAGTTGAGCGTGAAGCTGACCGTTCCGACGTACACCCCGGTTCCGACAAGGCTGCAGGAAACCGTCTCCGTCTTGCCGGCGACGATGCTGCTGACGTCCGCAATGAGTGGACCGGGACCGGCGCCGCTGTCCTCGATTCTCACTTTCGCCGTCTGGCTGACGCCATAAACGTCCCTGTCGAGCTGTATCGTGCCGTAGTCCATATCGAGCGAGCCGGTCATGACCAAACCGAACGGCTGGATAGCTTTCGGGACGTTGTAGCCTGTGACGCGCACGGTCCACTCTCCGGCGACTGTGTCGGCGGCCCTCACCCAGACCTCCTCGACGTTGTTTTTGTGGTCGTAGTTGTAAAGGTTGGTCGGCGTATAGCAGGAGCCGATTGTTCCGGTGAAGACGTTCCCCTTGAACGTCGTGCCCGAAGGCGACGTCACGAGCAGGTCGAGGTCGTTGACCAGGGCGGTCCCGGCGCCGATTACCGCGGGGTAGTCGCCCCAGCACAAGGTGACCTTGAACGGCTGGGTCGAGTCCGCGAGCCCATATTTGTATTCGACGTAGTCCCCGGTCTCGACGCCGTTGTCGCCGTCGACGACCTGGAGCTTCAGCGCGTCACCAGGGAAGTACAGGGAGTTGTCCAGGTCGATTCGCCCCCAGCCTTGGGCGCAGTTCGGGTAGTTCATCGCACCGGCGCCGTTGCCGTTGTTGTAGGCGCGGACCGAGCCAGTCATCTGCTCGCAGCCGTTGATGAATAGCGCCTTTATGAGGGCGGCGCTCGGGTCGAAGGAGTTGTTTGCGACCTCGGCTCCCGTCGGATAATAGCCATCGAGGAAGTACTGATTCAGGAGCAGGGCGGAGCCCGCCACGTGCGCAGCCGCGCTGGAAGTGCCTTGCATATCCACATATCCCGTTGTTCCGCTGGATTGCGCCGATGTTGTCGATGTGCCTGGAGCCATGATATCGGGCTTGAGCCTGCCGTCGTAAGTCGGACCGTTCGAGTTGAAGGTGGCCTGCGTCATCGAGTTCGCGCCATCGACATGTGCGCCGACCGCGATGGCGTTCTTGCTCTCGGCGTGTTGGCCGACGGTGTTGGCAGCGGTACCTTCATGTCCACCACTCCAGATGCTCAAGAAAGACGGATTGTCATAGCAATATTGGTCTATCGATTGCATGTCGGCAGTGTAAGATGTCTGGTATGTCGAACCCCAACAATGCAAATAGACGCGCGCGCCGTCGTTTTTCGCATAATCCCACATCGTCGAGTAATCAGCCGGGGGATAAATGCTCGTGTCATCGCCTGTTACACCGCAGTCTAAGAAAGACAGCTTCGCGCCCGGAGCCACGCCATCGTTTGCGCTCACCCCCCCAGCGGGATTGTCGTATCCGATGGCGGCGCTCAACATGTGTGTGCCGTGGTCGGATGCAGTTTCATAAGATTTATCCCATCTAGTAATGTCTTGAATCTGATACCTAATAATCTTGCGGTGATAGCTGGTCGAGAAGTTGTAGTTGCCCTCCGCATGCCCGGTGACCGTGTCCCAGTTGGCATTCGTCGCCGTCGTTCCGTTCACCTGGCCCGAGAACATCAGGTGGTCGATTCTGACGCCCGAGTCCGCCGCCCCGAGGACCATTCCCTGACCGAGGATGCCATGGTTCCACACGGCGACCTGGGCGCCGTACGCACCCGGTATCAGGGACGATGGGGCACCGACTGACGTGCTCAGCCCGGTCTGCACCTGGCCGTGCTGCAGGTTGCAGTTGGCCCGCGGTTGCTCGTACTCTGAAATGTACTGAACGCCGGGCAGCCTCGCGATGTCCGGGACCAGCGCGGCGTCGATTTCCGCGCGAATCTCGCCGGAAGCCCCGCCCTCGTTCGAGCCGTCGGCACTCACCCTGCCGAGCCCAGTTGACTTGAAGATGGAGAGGAGGCTCGCGTGAACGCCATCGGCCGCGTCCGGATACGTCGATATCTCGACCGTCAGCTTCCCCTCCGCATTCTCGAGCCCGGGCGCAATCTTGTACGCCGGATGGTAATCGCCCACCCAGATGACGCGCGCCAGCGACGAGACGGCGGCCTTCTGCGCCCCCGTCATCCGAACGAGGAATGTCAACGGCCCCGCGGGGCCGTAGTCCTTTGTCACGAGTCTGTCGAGCTCGTCCGTCCACGACGATTTGACCGGCCCGAGGAACTTCACGAGGTAGACTCCGCCGTCGTCCGGCTGATTTTCCAGGCGCAGCTCGGATGGAATGCAGGCGTCGCCGCTCAAAGCGTCGAACTCGTAACCGTTGAACTTCACGGTCGTGGCGTCGGCCAGCGGCTCGGACACGCGCGAGAGGCCCAGCGCCGATATCCGGCCCTCGGGAAGCTTGGCCGTCGCGAAGCTCCCGTAATCCTCGATTATATCGACGCCGGAGGCGCGCAGCCCGCCAATGCTGACTGCCCCACCGATTTCGATTCTGTAATAGCATCCGTCTGGGTCGCCCTCACCGGCGCCACCGAAAGTGAAAAGACTCGCCGAAGACGCGGCCATCGCTAAGGCCAGCGCCAGGCTCACGAGATAGCGCACCCTGCCATCATTCATTGCCTTGCCCAATCCTCCGGGGAATAATATGTGGAGGTCGCTTTATTAAGGTATCTGAGCCCGCAACCCTAATATAACCTCCCCGCGTTGCCCAAGCAAGGGGGTTCGATTTTGCCGAAGATAGCAAAGCCAGCCAAGGGTGGAAGGGCGGCATGGGAGCGCGCGACGCTCGCCAAGGCGCTCGCGGCCGCGCCGGAGCGCAGGAAATCGTTCGTGACGACGTCCAGCAAGCCCATCGGACGCCTGTACGGGCCCGAGGACGTCGAGGGCTGGTCGCACGACGAAAAGCTCGGTTACCCCGGCGAGTTCCCCTTCACGCGCGGCGTGCACCCGACCGGGTACCGCGGGCGGCTCTGGACGATGCGCCAGTTCGCCGGATTCGGCACGGCCGAGGAGACGAACGCGCGCTACAAGTACCTCCTGAGCCACGGCGAGACCGGATTGAGCGTGGCTTTCGACTACCCGACGCTGTACGGGCGGGACACCGACGACCCGCTGGCCCTCGGCGAGTTCGGCAAGTGCGGCGTGGCGATTTCGTCGCTGAAGGACATGGAAATCCTCTTTTCCGGAATCTCGACGAAGGACGTCAGCACCTCGATGACGATAAATGGCCCCGCGCCAGTCGTCTGGTCATTCTACATCGCAGCCGCCGAGCGCCAGGGCGCGAAGCGCGGCCAGCTTCGTGGCACCATCCAGAACGACATTCTCAAGGAGTACATCGCCCAGAAGTCGTACATCTTCCCCCCGACGCCCTCGATGCGATTAATCGTGGATGAATTTGAGTTCGGCTCCAAGGAGCTTCCGCAGTGGAACACCATCAGCATCAGCGGGTACCACATACGTGAGGCTGGCTCGACCGCGCTCCAGGAGCTGGCTTTCACGCTGGGCGACGGCCTCGCTTACGTCGACGCGGCGGTCGAACGCGGCCTGAAAATCGACGATTTCGCTCCTAGGCTCAGTTTCTTCTTCAACGCGCACAACGACCTGTTTGAGGAAATCGCCAAATATCGCGCCGCGAGGCGCATCTGGGCGAAGGAGATGAAGTCCAGGGGCGCGAAAAGCCCGCGCTCGTGGTGGCTCCGCTTCCACACCCAGACCGCAGGATGCTCCCTCACCGCCCAGCAGCCGGAAAACAACATCGTGCGCACGACCGTCCAGGCACTCGCGGCCGTCCTAGGCGGAACCCAATCACTCCACACCAACTCGATGGACGAGGCCCTCGCCCTTCCGAGCGAGAAGGCCGTCAAGATTGCGCTGCGCACGCAGCAGATACTCGCCCACGAGAGCGGCGCGGCGAACACCATCGACCCGCTCGGCGGCTCGTACTTCGTCGAGTGGCTGACGGACGAGATGGAGTCTGGCACGTACAAATACTTCGACAGGGTCGATGCATTGGGCGGAGTCGTGCGCGCGATAGAGAAGGGCTTCTTCCAGCAGGAGATTGCCAACGCTTCCTACCAGTACCAGAAGGAGATAGACTCCGGCGACAGAACCGTCGTCGGCGTCAACGACTTCGTCGAGGACGCGAAACCGGACATTCCGCTCCTCCAGATGGACCCGAAGGGCGAGAAGAGGCAGCTTGCCCGCCTGGCGAAAATCCGCAGGGAGCGCAGCAAGGCCAAGTGGTCGGCCGCCCTAGCCAGGCTGGAGAAGAACGCCGACGGGGACGCCAACCTGATGCCCTTCATCCTCGAAGCCGTCAAGGCCGACGCGACGATAGGCGAGGTCTGCGGAGTCCTGAGGAAGGTATTCGGCGAATACAGGGACCCGACGATATTCTGAGCACCATGTCTCCGACGCGCTACGGAAGGCCATCGGGAAGGGAGGATGAGCTGAGGCGGCTGGAAGAACACCTCGGGCGCGCCGGTGATGGAAAGGGCGGCACCCTCCTTCTGACCGGGGAACCGGGCATCGGAAAGACGCGCCTGGTCGACGCATTCTGCGGAATGGCCGAGGCGTCCGGAGAGCCGGGCGCCATTGTCAGGGCATTCGAACTCCTGGGCAATTACTTGCACCAGCGCGGTCTTTACAAGGATGCGTCGGAGATGCTCCAAAAGGCCGCCGCGCAGAGCGAGAAGGCTGGCGACATCCTCGCCCTCGCCAGGACGATTGCCAACCTGGGGATGGTCGTCTCCGACAGCGGCGACCTGGACGGCTCCGTGGCGCACCTCAAGAGGGCCGTTGCGCTGCTAAGGCGCACGGGGTCCGTAGGACCGCTGGCTTCCACGCTAGGCAACCTCGGCTACACGTACGCGGTCATGGGGCGGAACGAGGACGCCTTGAGGTATCAGATGGAGTCCCTGGCTTTGAGGGAGAAAGCTGGCCGACATGATGCGACGGCATGGTGCCACTACGACCTCTCCATCGTCCACGAGAACCTCGGCAACTTCGCCGAGGCAGAAGCCTCTCTGCGGCACTGCCTCTCGGTCTGGAACCCGCTCGCCGAGCC
>DAIRED010000114.1:0-7087 GCA_036795795.1 Thermoplasmatota archaeon
AATCCCCGTGCGCCAACGCCGGCGCAGCTCTCCATCCTGAGGCCGACGCCGTGGAAGTATCCGGCCAGGTACGTGCAGAGGATGGGCGAGAATTTCAAATCGTATATCGCCAGCCGGCCCATGTCCTTGGTGTTCTCCAGTACCTTGATGCGCCCGGCCCTGTAGTTCTGCTCCCATATCTCCGGGCCGTGTGCGAGCGCCTTCTGGATGGACATGAAGTAGTTCATCAGGAACTGGACGATGAACGAGTACTTCACGGACTCCTCGCCCATCTGGAAGATGCGCCTGTCGTCCCAGCCGAGCTCGGCCTTGCAGGTCTCCAGGAAATCGACCCTCATCTTGAGGGGGAGCCAGTCCTTCTCGCCGACGGCCGCGAACTTGAAGCCGGGCCACCGCTTCGCCAGCGACGCCTCGACCTTCGCCAGGCCGTCGTCTCCGCCGATTTTCTTGACGAATGCGGCGTTGGCTATGAACAGGGTTCCGCGGCACTTAGCGTCGTCCGGATTTTCCATCATGCGACTGATGCCGAGGGGGGTTTTATACGTTTTGCCTCCGCAACCCTTATCTTCCGAACTGCGTTTTCACGGGCCATGCAACGCCCGGTGGCGCACACCTATCGCAAGCCGGTCGTGGTGGGGAAGAGGGACGAGGCCATACGCCTCTGCGGCATCTGCCTGGGCGAGATAAAGGGTGGCCTCCCGTTCGCCATCTGCGACTGCGGCAAGCTCTACCACGTCACGTGCGGCTTCCGAGTCGGCGTCTGCGTCTCCTGCGGCATCCAGATGGACGAAGGAATGCGGAGGGAACCGGAGGGGTGGGCATCGCAGCCCCGACAAAAAGAATCCCCCCCCTCATCGTCGTCGGAGCAATCCTCGTTACAGGAATTGCATCCAGGGTTGTCGGAGGATGCGGCGAGTGAGCGGCAGGGGGGTGCGGGTGCATTCGCCGCAACCTCGGTTGATGCTCCGCCGCTCCCGCCCGCGCGCCGCCTATCCACCGCGCAGAAGCTCGAGCTGCTGGAGGAGCGGCTGCTCACGGGCCACATCTCAGAGAGACTCTACACCGAGCTGAAGGAAAAGTTCACTGCCGAGCGGGCGGAGAATATGTCGCCGACCGAAGCTGGCTTGGGCGAAGCGCCCGGCATCGAGCCCGCGGAGTCGGAACCGTCGTACGCCTGCCCCGAGTGCGGCCAGGAGCTGGAAGAAGGCGCTGAGGCGTGCCCGCATTGCGGCCTGCGCATGGGCGAGGGCTTCGCGTGCCCCGAGTGCGGCGCTACGCTCGAGCGCGACCAGAGGCGCTGCTCGTGCGGCGCGGAGTTCACGGACGTCGAAGAAGAATATTCCTGCCCCATGTGCGGCACTGTTCAGAGCGGCGACTCGGACAAGTGCGAGTCTTGCGGCGCGGTCTTCGAGGGCGAGGCGCACGAGACCGAGTTCGTCTGCCCCGAGTGCGGAGCCACGGTGGAGGAGAGCGCGGCGGAGTGCTCGTGCGGCGCGGTCTTCGACAGGGAGGAGCACCAGGGGACGGCGCTCCAGTGCCCGGAGTGCCACACCGAGGTCACGAGGGATGACGCGTTCTGCCCGGGGTGCGGGGCGAGGTTCTCCGATTCCTAACCGAGGGGATTCGCCACCTTCCCCATGAACAATATCGCCCCGGTTGGTTTGTGCTGGATGACGAAGACGAAGGGGTGGTCGGCGTTGAATATGGCTGTCGACGGACTGATTCCCGTCCTCTCAATCAACACAGCTGTCGCGGCAGCCGCTTCGGTGCCATTTTCATTCACTTTAATGAAACCTTTATGAGAAACCTTGGAGACGTAAAGTCCATCTGTGCCAGCAATCCCGGAGAAGTCCGCGCTCCCGCCGAAGGCTGCTTTTATTCCCATGCCTTTTAAAGCATCGACAAGGTCGTATTCAGTTTCGCACTCAAACTGAGGGATGAATACCTTCACATTCCGCTCCCCCATTGAGTCGACTATCGAGCCAAAGCCGCCATTGTCAAGAAGGCCGACTGTGTCCAGTATGTCGCCATCCTTCGGGAGGAACACGAACATGGATAGCTCACCCCCGACATACGGGAGTTCTATTGCCTGGAAATCCTCTGTTTCCGAGTAATTGTAGGTTGCGTTCTCGGCTGCGTTGCGCATAATGGGGACTGTTAACACATCACCTGATTCCGAGGTGAATGGTCCAGGATGTGTGTTCGCTGCGTCAAAAAACTGAGACCATCTGGCATTCATGTAAATCGCGTTCGTGAGGATAAGCACGGTCGCAGGATTTATCGCCCCCGAAGGTATCAAATCCTTTATCTTGCCGTTCGTCCGCCCCTCGACCCAGGCGTTAATCGTCTGGCGCGAGCCCTCCGGGTCTCCGACGAAATCCAGGCTCCTGCCCTCGGCCATGTAATACTCGTCGAGGACTTTCGTGTAATTTTCCAGCATGTGGAAATCATTGCTGTTCCAGAATGCGTTCGCCGCACTGAGGTTCGCCCCCTCCCCGCACTCGGTCAGCTCGGCGAATATCTCCTCGAACGCCTCCCAGCGCTCGGTGTCGTTCTCCGGAAGCCGAAGGACCGCGGCCATCTCCGCGGCCGTCTCGCCGCGCGCCCCCTCGTACGCCATCGCCAGCGCCGTCGACACGCTCCATGGCGAGAAGAAGACGTTGTCACCCTCGCTGTCCAGCTCTTTGAAAAGCTCGAACCCGAAGTCGTTGCTCTCGGCGAGGACCAAATCGGTGCCCTCCAGGCCGACGTTTCTGTCGCCAGGTTCCGGCTCCGCATCCTTCATGACCGCGCCGTAGAACATCGCCGCGATGACGACCGCGATCACGAATGCCGTTCCCGCGATGGCGAGGGTGCGCTTCATCCGACCACGGATATCGCATGGATTGGTGGGATATAAGCAGTTATTGGTACGGAATCCGAAAGGTTCCTTTTATGCATTGGCCAGTCCCCTCAAATATCCCCTGTACGCTTCCAGGCATTTGCCGATGGAGTCGACCTCGACGTGCTCGCCGACCGCGTGCCAGCAGTCCCCCGTCGGGCCGTAGACCGCCGTCGGGTATCGCGTTGCCAGCGCGTTGTAGTCTCCGACGGACTTGCCGTAGATGACCTCGGGGTCTCCCGCCGCCTTGGCGAACCGGCCGATATGCCCGCGCTTGTCGAAGATGTACGGCTCGAGGAACGGCGTCGCGCGCTCCATCCAGCGGAGCTTGACGTCCTCGCGGCCCTGGATGTGCTCCAGCGCCTTGCGGGCCTCGGCCATCACCGTGTTGCGCGTGTCCCCAGGGACGACGTGCCTGTCGAGCCGGATGACGCACCTGTCCGGGACGCTCAGCCCGTCACCTCCGCCCTCGATTTTTAAAATGCATGCGGAGCCAGAGCCGAGGATTTCGTGCTCGCGTGGCTTGATGTTCTCGAGAGCCAGTATCGCCCTCGCGGCGCGCGATATCGCATTCGCGCCCTTCTCCGGGCGAGCGCCGTGCGCCGCCTTTCCGATGACCTCGGCTTCTATCACGTACCGCCCGCGGCATCCGAGCATCAGGCGCAGGTTCGTAGGCTCCGCGACGAGCGCCAGATCGTATTCCGGCGCGTCGGCCAGGAACTTGAATATTCCGTTGCAGTTCCCCTCCTCGTCCGACGTCCCTAGGAATGTGATGCTCGCATCCGAGTCCGCGAATTCATTGTAGGCAGTCGCGACGACAGCGAGCCCGGCCTTCATGTCGCACGCGCCGAGCCCGTACATCTTTCCATCCTTGACTACTGGCCTGCACGGGTCGCGTCCGTAGTCGCTCGGCGCCGGGACGGTGTCCATGTGGCCGGCCAGCAGGATGCGCGGGCCTTTCTTCTTGCCGTTTGTGGCAACGACGTTCGGTCCGAATCCCTCGACGGGCTGCAGCTTCACGTCCCCTTTGAGGTTCTTGGCCAGAAATTCGGCTATCTCCGCTTCGTTCCCGAACGAACTTGGTATCGAGACCAGCTTCTTGGTCAAATCGACGACGTCACCCATGTCGCGCACGCTCCACAATCTTCCAGAACTCCTCGTCGCTCACGCGCCCGCGCAGCTCGCCGAGGCGCTTGACCCCGTCGACGACATTGTCCAGCATCCGGGGTGTCAGGTCGACTCCCTTCGATTCAAGCAGCTTTCCCACGTGCCCGTGGCCCGTGTGCTTTCCCAGGGTCAGCCGCCTCTCAGCGCCCACCAGCTCTGGCCTGATGGCCTCGTACGTGAACGGCTCCCGCAGGATGGCGGCGACGTGGATTCCGCTCTCGTGCGCGAAGGCGTTGCCGCCGACAATCGGCTTGTTCAGCGGGACCTTCACGCCGGACAGGGATGATATGAGCTTCGACAGGCCAGTCATCCTCGAAAGGTCTATTCCATGCCTCGCCCCGAGGGCGAGCTCCGACGCGACGGCGAACTCCTCCAGCGCGAGGTTGCCAGCGCGCTCCCCGATTCCGTTCACCGTCGTCGCGAAGCAGCGGGCCCCCGCGCGCATCGCGGAAAGGGAGTTGGCCAGCGCCAGCCCGAGGTCGTCGTGCAGATGGGCCGAAAGGGGGACTTCGAATCGTGAGGAGAGCTTTCCGGCGAGATGGGCCACGCCCTCCGGCGTCGCGCAGCCAGCCGTGTCCGTGAACCCGATGCGCTCGGCGCCTAACCCGACCGCTCTTCCGTAGAGCTTAAACAGGTAATCGATGTCTGAGCGGGTGCTGTCCTCCGTGCTGAATGAGAACTTGGCTCCCCTGGACTTGGCGTACTCCATCGCCTCGACCGAGCGCCGGAGCACATCGGCCTTCGAGAGCCGGTACTTGTGTTTCAGGTGGAGGTCCGAGCTCGCCACGAACATCAGGAGCAGTCCGACGTCCGAATCGACGCAGGCGTCCACGTCGTCGCGCTGCATCCGGCACAGAGCCAGCGTCCGCGACCCCGTGCCAAGCGCGGCAACGGCCTTGACGCACTGGCGCTCCCTCGCCGACACGGCGGGAAACCCCGCCTCTATCTCCTTTACGCCAGCTTCTGCGAGCGCGGAGGCAATCCTCACCTTCTTCTTGATGTCGAAGCTCACCCCTGGCATCTGCTCGCCGTCGCGCAGCGTCGTGTCGTAGACCCGTATCCCGATCCCGCGGCGCCATCCAGCCTTCGCGAGAGCTTCGGAATTGTAGGGGCTCAGAGCGCTCCTTTTCATCGACCCCGAATCCCGCCCCTACTATAAAATCAAAAGTATGAAATACCGAAGGTAGATTGCAGAGCGATGGACATCCTGCTCTTCGTGGCCGGCCTGATAGGGTTCGGCCCGGCGATAGCGGTCCTGTACTTCCTGCTTCGGGATTACGACTACCCGAGGATGGAGAAGGCCCTGTTCAGCGACACGAAGGTCTTCGGCCTAGTCGCGGCGGGGATGATTGTCGGGACCGTCCTCTTCATCATCGAAGGCCCGCTCTACCAGTCGTTCCACGCCGCCCCGACGGACGAGCACGGCGGCGCCTTCGACCCCGGCATGTTCTTCATCCTGTACGTAGTCCTCTTCTCCCTGGTCGAGGAGGGGGGCAAGCTGATGATACTGCTCTTTCCCTGGCTGAGGAAGAAGTTCGACTGCGTCTTCTACGGCGTGGCGCTGGGGTGCGGGCTCTCCGCGGTCGCTGTGCTGGAGGCGGCGTTCGTCGCCATCGGGCAGTCCGGCGTGGTCCCGGCGGCAGACTGGTTCATCGCCATCTGCCTCTACTCGGTCGCGTTCGCGATGCTCCACGCTTCGACGGGGGCGATAATCGGCGATGCGAGCCAGCGCGGCGATCCATGGCCGGGGTTCTTCAGAGCCTTCACGATGCGGGCGGTAGTGGCGGCGCTGATGCTTCCCTACTATTACACGGAAAACATCTGGCTCTCCGTTCCCCTGATGCTCGTCGTCTCGTTCCTGATATTCAGACACGTGCGCGGGAAGGTCATTCCGGAAGCTCTGCCAGACGAGGTCCGGGCCGAGATGCGGAAGAAACGTGGCCAGAGGCCGAAATCGGCAGATATATGAACAACTTCTACAATGCATATATAGGTTTAGTGGAGGGAAAGCGATGGCGTTCTACGGCGAAAGCGTGGGCATGGCGAAGGTCAGGATATTCTCGGTCGCGCTGGTATTGGCGATGACGGTGGCGGCGCTGGCGCCGATGGGGTCGGGCGGGGACGCGGCGAAGGTCGAAACGATGGCGCCAGAGATGACGGGGGTCGCACCAACGGTGACGGCTGCGTCTGCAGTCGAGCCCGCGCCGATGGCAGTAACGGAACCAGTCGAACCGGACACGATTGTGCTGCAGCCGAACGCGACGGTGGGGAAGGACACGTGGATAGGCAACACAACTGTCTGGATAAACGACGACCAGAACTTCGGAGCTGACAGCGTTCTTTACACAGCCAACAGCGGATTGACCCAGGAACTCCGTAGCCTCGTCCAGTTCGACGTTCCTGTAAATCCGCAGGCGACGGTCAAATCTGCCACGCTCATGCTCGTAACGAGTGGCAGCACCAGCAACCCGCAGAACGTGAGCGTCCATGCGGTGACGAGCGAATGGGATGAGGGGATTTTCACCGGTCAGGTCGGAGCAGCCAACTGGCGCGTGAGGTCAGGGGACAAGATATTCGCCCAGGATTTCGAGAGCTCGGATGGTGGCCTCGCCGGAACCAACGACTGGGTGTACGGTGCGTACGGTCCGTGGGTCGGTGTGGAGCCGGCTTCCATCCCGCCGCCGTCAGCCCACACTGGAACACACATCTGGGGGACCGTGATGAACAGCGAGTACAACAACCTGGGCGCCACGAGCACCTTGACTCTTAACCTGGACCTCTCGGCTACGACGAACCCTGTTTTGACGTTCTGGGATTGGTACGATGTGTTCGAGACGTTCGACCACGGCGAAGTCTACGTCAACGGCAATCTGGCGCTCGACCGCGCCAACACATACATGGCTGAAACGGACTGGTCCTTGCAGACGGTGGACCTCTCCGCGTACGACGGAGGAGCCGCAGTCATCGAGTTCAGATTCTTCGCTTCGACGGTCGTCAACCGTGCAGGCTGGTACATCGACGACCTCACCTTATATGACA
>DAIRED010000115.1:0-7069 GCA_036795795.1 Thermoplasmatota archaeon
AACAACGTCTGCAACTCGCTGCTGCTGGCGACGGCGATGGTCGGGATGGACATGCGCGTGGCGACGCCCAAGGGCTACGAGCCGAACGCGGGCGTACTCAAGAAGGCCAAGGCGCTGGCGAAGAAGAACAAGACCACGATAACGCTCACCAGCGACCCAAAGCTCGCAGCGAAGGACGCGGACGTCCTCGTCACCGACACCTGGGTGTCGATGGGTGAGGAGGCCGAGAAGGCCAAGAAAGAGGCGATATTCAAGGCCTACCAGATTAACAAGAAGATGCTCGCCATAGCCGACAAGAAGTGCGTCGTGCTCCACTGCCTCCCGGCCCACAGGGGCCAGGAAATAACCGACGACGTCATGGACGGGCCTAACTCGGCAGTCTTCGACGAGGCCGAGAACAGGCTGCACGCGCAGAAGGCGATAATCGTCCGCTTGCTGGGAAAGGCTTAGGTCAGTACACGACGGTCATCTGAGATCCCACCGTGATTCCACTGGTTGAGCACGTTCCCATGTTCAGCTCGACTACCCACTTGACTGGCCCCGGGCTGTAATATCGGGTTAGCATATCCTGAGGCACGCCCGATTCCGTGGGGGCTTCGTATATCCGGCCGACGGTCCCATTGGCCCATATGAAGATGATGTCGAGAGGTATCAGCGTCTCCTTCATCCAAAACACTTGCTCGTCCGCGGGTTGGAATACAAAAATCATCCCTTCATCCGAAGCCAGCCCGTCTCGGTTGGACAGCCCAGCAGCCTGCTCGGATAAAGAGTCGGCTACCTCGCACCCGAACGTTTCTTCACCGGCGATCGTGGAGAAAGTCACGATGGCCAAACCGTCTCTGCCCTCCGGCAATCCATACCACCATATGGCTGCCGATGCGCTGGCGACCACGATGGCCGCCGCGACAATAATTGCTACAAGGACGTGCTTCCGGTTCATATTGAGCCCTCAGCTCCCGTTGTGGATTCTCTCGATGAGCGCGCGCCTGTGCGCCCTGTTGGCCGTCGCCTCGGCGGGGCCCTTGAACTCGCGCTCGGCGTCTGCCAGCGCGTCCACGAATCTCGTCAGTTGTTCCCTCGAAGGCCTGCGGACGTCCAAGCCTGCGGCGAGGCTCTGCTTCCTCACGACCGCCATCGCGATTTCCTGGTCCTGGCCGTAGACGTCGCAGAAGTGGACCATTATCTCGTCGAACGCCTGCGCCGGCGTTAGGGGTTTGCTCTCCGGAGCCTTGTCGGGGCGCACCTTCTGGGACAGGAGGGCGATTGCAAGCGCCTTGAACGCGTGCTCCACGTTCTCGCCCGTCTTGGCGCTCGTGAGGTAAGAGCCGCTGTCGAAGGCGAAGGCGACCTCCGAGAGCTCGCGCATCCCCAGTTTCGCCTCGGAGACCGCATCGCATTTGTTCCCCAGGAATATGAGGGGGACCTTCCCGGCGACCTTCTCCAGTTCCTTGGCCCAGTATCCCTCGAGGCTGCCGAGCGTGTCGGGGCGGGTGACGTCGCACACGAGGAGCGCCCCGGACGTGCCTTTGAAGCTCATGGCGTGGACGCCGCGGTACTCCTTCTGGCCGAGGACGTCCCAGATGACGAGAACGAGGTTCGTATCCTTGCCCATGTAGTTAATCTGGATTTCCTTCTTTGTCGTCTTTGTCCCGATGGTTGCGATGTACTTGTCGTCGAAGGCGTCGAAGACGAACTTACGGATGAGGGACGTCTTGCCCACCGAGCTGTCGCCGAGAAGGCAGACCTTCTTGACGACCTTGTGCTGCACCTACCTGGCCCCCTTGGACTGGCGCTGCACTATCGCCGTTCCAATGGACTGGAACGCCTCGGCGACGTTCTCGCCCGTCTTCGCGCTCGTGAGGTGCCACGAGGACGCCTTGTGCCTCACGCCCTTCAGCTCGAGGTCGCTCAGCGACACCTGCGCCTGCGAACTGAGGTCAGATTTATTCGCCAGCAACACCATCGGGACGTCGCCAGCGACCTGCCGGACCGAGTCCACCCAGCCGTCGAGCGCAGACAGCGTCTCGCGCCGCGTGACGTCGCACACCGCAATGATGCCCGAGGCGCCGTTGAAATACGAATCCTGCAAAAGCGTCCTGAAACCGCTCTGCCCCATGATGTCCCATATCATCATGTCTATGGCCACCTGGACGCCGTTGTAGTCGAACGCCATCGGCTTCTTGCAGACCTTG
The DNA here is from genome assembly GCA_036795795.1 of Thermoplasmatota archaeon. Lineage (GTDB taxonomy): Archaea > Thermoplasmatota > Thermoplasmata > SG8-5 > DAIRED01 > DAIRED01. The sequence goes on from DAIRED010000115.1 coordinate 2,193, forward strand.
GTGCCTATTGTCGAGATGTAGTGGTCCTCGAAGGCGTTGAGAACGAACTTCCTGATGAGCGACGTCTTGCCGACCGCGCTCTCGCCCACGAGGCACACCTTCGACTTGAGTGTCAATCTGGCCAAACCTTCACCGCCTCTAACAAGGCCTTGCCGATATTAATAGTTAATCAGCGGGCCAGCGCGCGCCATCTGGATGAGCGGATTTCCCGTGAGCGCCCCGAAATTGCTACTGCGCCGTCAGCGCCGGAACATCGGCTCTGTCGAATCGTATGGTTGTAGCGCCGCGGCCTTCGCCCTCACTGGCTCTTCAACTTCTTCGCCATCTCCAGGAGGCGCTCCTTCGTGTCGTCGAGCTTCTTCTCGCGCGCCAAGAGGTCCCGCTCCCTCCGTATTATCTCGCGCTCGCGCTTCTCCAGCAGCTCCTCGCGCTCCATTATCATGACCAGCAGCTTCTGGCGCTCGGTCTGCGTCTGCTTCTCCAGCTCCCGAAGCTCGCGCTTGCGGTCTTCGATGTCGTCGGTCAATCGCATCCCTCCTTCATCGCGCTCTTGGCCAGAGAGGCGAACGCGGTCTCCACGTTCTCGCCGGTCTTCGCGCTCGTGACGAAGAACGTCGCGCCGAACTCCAGCGAGACTTTGGCCACGTCGTTCTCGGAGAACTCCGCGTCGTTCAGCAGGTCCATCTTGTTGGCCATTATTATCACCGGCACCTTGCCGGCGACGCGCTCGATCGCCTCCATCCAGTAGTTCACATTGTCTAGCGTGGACTTGCGCGTCATGTCGCAGACGACCATAGCCCCAGCGATGTGCTGGAACGCGACGGACTCGATAATCCTGAAGTGCTTCTGGCCCATCACATCCCAAATCATCAGCGTCACGTCGCAGCTCTTGGAGTTCGACCGTATCTGGACGTTCTTCTTCATGACCTTGGCGCCCATCGTCTGAATGTACGAGTCGTCGTACTTGTCGATTACGAAGCGCCTGACGAGCGACGTCTTGCCAGCTGCCGGGTCTCCAACGAGGCAGACCTTCCTCGCGAACGACGTCTTGCCGCTGGATCCATCGGTCATGAAAGCGCATCCTGCTCAATACTGTGCCCACTTTTCATCGGTTTACATTCTCCGAAGCTCACAGCTTGCCGCCGGCAATCACGCGCGTGGCCTTGAACGTGCCCTTTTCGAACAGGAGGGAGAAGTAGTCGTTGTGATGGGAGGTCGCGCGCATCTTGACGCACCTGATGTGCCTGTGGACGCTCGCCTCGCCCTCCTCACGCATCCGGAGGTGGATTATCCCGTCGGCCAGGAAGTCCTCGTCGTACTTCGCATAGGCGCGGGAATCGGGGCTCATCTCTGAGATGAGAACCGTCGTGACGCCCAGATCGCGCAGCCACTCGAAGAGCTGGAAGAGATCCTCGCGCGGGTCCTTGAACTTCGCCAGTATCTCCAGGACTGGAAGGGAGTCTATCACGAGCAGGTCGTACTTCGTGGTGTCGCGCAGGCTCTTGACGTACATCTTGAACACCTGCATCCAGCTCTGCTCCTTCAGCTGCGTGAGGCGCTTCCGGATTATGCCGATGTCGAGCATCTCGACCTTGCCCGCGACCTCCGCCGGATCCCATCCCATCCCCTTCATGTGCTTCGTGATGCTGGTGGTGCTCTGCTCCAGGGTGACGTAAAGGCCGGTCACGCCGTCCTTCTGCGCGTTGTTGTAGAGCATGTTGAACGCTATGGACGACTTCAGCGTGCCTGGCTCGCCGACCAGGAGCACGACGCTCCCGCCTGGTATCCCGCCGTTGAGCCGTTCGTCGAACCCCTCTATGTACGTCTTCACCCTGTCAATCATCATTAACCCCCGCGGTTACATTGCCGGATGACCATAAATAGGTTGTGAGAAAGGCCGCGCGGCGGACCAAAGTATTTATGAAGAGATGGCCCTCGCCGATTCATGGAAAAAGGCCGTTGTCCATGGGCCCGCGGCGACGATTTCTACATCCAGTACCACGACGAGGAGTGGGGCGTGCCGGCCCATGACGACCGGCTCCTCTTCGAGTTCCTCGTGCTCGAAGGCTTCCAAGCGGGGTTGAGCTGGCATTGCGTTCTGAAGAAGCGGGACAACTTCCGCAAGGCGTTCGACGGCTTCGACGCGCGAAAGGTCGCCAAGTACGGCCCGAAGAAGGTGGCCAGCCTCATGCGCGACGTCGGAATCATCAGGAACCGGATGAAAATCGAAGCTACCGTGACCAATGCCCGCGCGTTCCTGAAGGTCGCGGCAGAGTTCGGGAGCTTCGACGGATACATCTGGGGCTTCGTGGACGGCAAGCCAATCGTCAACAGGCTGAAGGGCTTGCGGCGGATGCCGGCAAAGACCGAGCTGGCCGAGCGCATAAGCGCCGACCTCAAGGCGCGCGGCTTCCGCTTCGTCGGCCCGACCGTCGTCTACTCGCACATGCAGGCCACCGGGATGGTGAACGACCACCTGACCAGCTGCTTTCGATGGAAAGAGGTGCAGGAATGAAGGCCGCGCTCATCGCCCCCTGCGGGATGAACTGCAACGTGTGCAGGGCCGTTCTGGATACGTCAGGCAGGGCAAAGCAATGCCTTGGGTGCAGGCCTCGTGGCAAGGGCTGCACGTATTACGGCGGGATGTGCGCGAAATTGAAGAATGGTGAAGTCCGATTCTGCTACGAGTGCGACAGTTTCCCATGCGAGAAGTTAAAGCGCCTGGACAAGAGGTACCGCACCGGTTACGATTACAGCTTCCTGGAAGCACTCGCGTTCATCAGGGACAAGGGGATGGATGCTCACTTGGCCAACGAGAAAAAGCGCTGGAAGTGCCCCGAATGCGGAGGAACGGTGTGCATCCACAACCGACAATGCTACGACTGTGGAAAAGGCGGCAAACACAAGGCCAAACGCTGAATGGTCTGCAAGCGAAGAGCAAGGCGCATATTGTATGCTGGCCCGGAGGGACCGGGGGCAAGGAAGACATATTACGACCTTGCCCACGGGCCAGACGGGCCCGCCAAATGAAATCGCTGACAAACTGAGGCGGGCCCGTCGGGATTCGAACCCGAGTCCGAGGCTCCGGAGGCCTCTGTGATATCCACTGCAGCCCTCCAGGGGGATGCCCTGGCTGGTAGCTACACTACGGGCCCGTTGGCTCCCGTGAAGCGATAATGCTTAACTATCTTTTGGGTGGCGCGAAAAACGCCTGGAGCCGCACGGATGGATTCGTCGTGGCCTCGCGGTTACTTCTTCTTGAACTCGGTGTAGCCGCACTTGCCGCACGAGACGCGGTCCTTGTGCTCGCCCATGAACGTTCCTGGACCGCATTTGGGGCAGTGGCGCTTCGTGCGCTCGATCTTGCCGTCCTTGACCTTGAAAAAGTCCTTCTTCGTCAGGGCCTTCTTCTTCGCCTTCTCCTTAGCCATCTTCAAACCCCCCTATTAGGCCTCCGCCTTCTTGGCTTCCTGCTTGGCCTTCTTCTGTGCCAGCCCGTTGCGGACGAGAATGTGCTCGCTCTCGACCTTGAGGGCATCCTCCTTTGACTTGTAGACCTTGGCGTAACCGGCGGTCTCGCCCTTGCCGAAGCTGGACTGCATGTGGTCCACGACGACGCGGTCCTTGGTGACCTTCAGCTGCTTGGCCAGTTCCTCGCGTATCTGGTCGCGCTTCGGCGTCGACTCGGCGCTGTGCGCCACCTTGAAATCGACCTCGACCCTGTTCAGGAGAAGGTTCTCCCGCTTGCCCTCAATCTCAATCTCCATCAGCATTCCTCCATCTCCGCCAGGACCGCCGCGGTTCTAGACCGTATGGCTGCCCCGACTGGGATGACCGTGACGCCCCTATTAGGCACCCCGTATATTAGCGTTGTGCCCTCTGGCGCCAGGAAAATGCATGCCAGCGAGGCGAGGTCTTCCTCGCCGTCGACGATGATTATGGTGTTTTCCCGGCGCGCGTAAGCCTCCTCCACCGCCTTCCAAAGCTCCTTGGTGATGGTCTCGGCCGGGTTCCGCACGCGGACCTCCCGCATGCCCTTAGAAGGCGCGGGCGATTCCCACGCGCCTCTCCTGGTCTGGCCATCGACGATTGCGAGCTTCGGGACGCTGCCGAGCCCCAAAATCGACGCGGTGCAGACGTCGCCGACTGAAACGACGAGCTTGGCGCCAGCCAGCGCCTCCGCCAGTTCATTGGTTTGTAGAATCTCGCCGACCTCGTCGCGCATCTCGTCCCGCAAACGCGCGGGCAGCCTGAGGTCCTTGGCGCCGAATCGGCGCATCTACCGGACCCTCAGAGCGTACTTGCCGTTCTCCGTGATGTGCATCTTCTTGGCTATCTCGGACTTCGAAGCGTCCAAAATCGCGATGTAGCCCTGCCATTCCTTGGAGGTCTGGCCGCTGCACCTCGGGCAGTTTTGCTCCTCGCTCAGGAGGGAGCAGCTCTTGCACGCGCGCATCTCCTTCATTTCTTCTTCGCCTCCTTCTTCTCGGCCTTCTCCGGCTTCTCGGCGCCTGGCTTCTTGCCCTGCCTGATGGCGTCGAGCCATTCGATGCGGCCGAGCGCCGGTTGCCTCATCGTGAGGCCGATCTTGCTCTCGCGCGGGTTGCGCTCGTTCATGCTGACCGAGACGACGCGCGTCCTGACCCTGTAATCGACCCTGATGTCGCGTTTCGTGTCCTTGCCGACGAGGCGCTGGTTGGACTCGTCCGGGTCTATGTGGTCGTCCATGACCTGCGATATGTGCAGCAGCCCGTCGAGCGGGCCGAACCTGATGAACGCGCCGAACTTCATTATCTCGCAGACCGTGCCGTCGATGACCTCCTGGTTCTCGAGGCGGAATACGACGGCGCTGTACTTGACCGTCTGGTAGACCGCTC
>DAIRED010000116.1:0-5888 GCA_036795795.1 Thermoplasmatota archaeon
CGCCCCCTTGAGGGCGTTGTAGAATTCACCCGGACCCGACACGCGCGCCATCGCCACGGACGCGGCGCCCAAGGTCCCGTCCCCGTTTCCCGGCAGGAAGTCGAGGGCGTCCGTGATGAGAACCAGGTCCGGCTTGCCGTCCTTGTTGAAATCCGCTGCTGATATCGAGACGTACGTGCTGAACGACGGGAGGCCCGCGTCTGCTGATGACCAAGAGCCCTTTCCGTTGCCTTTGTAGACGGATACCGCTTTGTTCGGCCCGCCTGCCGAGCCAGTTGCGACGATGTCAAGGTTGCCGTCCTTGTTCATATCGACGACGATGACGTGCTTGTTGGGCTTGTTCACCGGCAGGCCTGTGCTCTTGGAATCCCATCCGCCGGTGGTCTTGTTCTTACACCACGCGTACAGGCCGCTGTTCCTCGCGCCGACGATGTCCATCGCCCCATCGTTGTTGATGTCCCCGATTGCCACATCGACATACGTGTTCGTCGTCGTGGGCGAGGTCGCCTGAGTCCAATTGAACCCGCCGTCACCGAGCCATATCTTGATGCCGGCCAGCATCGAGGAGGACACTATGTCCGCGTGGCCGTCCAAGTTCACGTCGGCAATCTCCGTCGCGTTGCACAAGGATAATTGGTCGATTGTGCCCATCGGGCTCCATGTCACCGAGGGATCCGCCGCAGCATGGCACTCGGGGGGGGCGCTTGTGCAAAGCGGCCGCTCCAACGCCTGCCCGGAATCGTGGCCGCTATCATTGGCGACCAACGCCGACCCGACCGCCGCGAGCGCCAGCAATGCCGCGCACGCGCCTGCGGACAACTTTACAGCCCACATCCCAGCGTCCTCGGTCCCCTTGTCTTTTCGTATGTTCATGTACAAGGTCGCAGCCGTACATTTGTTTTTAATGTATTTAAACATTTTTATCGATAGTATATATGCCTTTCTATGTTCGAACATGCCGGAAACCGCATATTTTAAATACCACCACCCGCAATGTTTAAATGTGTTGGAACATTAGCTTGACTGTTGAGGCGATGTAACTGGGGGCCGGCATCGAAACGGATAGGCGAGCGGCGGCTCTTGATGGCAATATGTCTGGCCGCATGCGCCTCTTTGAGCCTGGTGCCTCTCCTGGCAGCGGGCGACCCGGGAATTACATTGAATCCTGACGGCAGTTCGACGGCGCTCTGGGATTTCAGCCACCCTCTAGACTATTCCGCGGAGAACGCCACCTTCGGCGCCGGAGGAGCGAGCCTGGCCTTAGAGAGGCGCAATTGGACGCTCGATTCGTTCGCCGATTTCCAGAACGGGACGCTGTGGCAGGTTGCAGCGGAGCCGTCTGGTCCGTTGAGCCTGGCGCTGACGGAGCCGCGGGAGCTTCTCGTGAACGGAAATTTCACAAGCACTACCACGTCCACAAATGCCCCGCCATGGTCATGCGAGCAGCCGTATTGGGGTGGTGCTTGGTCGGGATACCAAAGAACGACATCTAATGGATTTTTCGATGATGGTCCCTGCTGGAACATCTCATTTCAGGATTACGATAACGCAGCTGGCGGGTTGAGCATTGGATGGTTGAACCAATCCTTCGTCATCCCCACGCTGCCGACCTCCGTGAACGTTTCTGCGTTCCATGATTATGTCAACACGGATGTGGCGATAACGCCCGGTGCCGTGGCCTCTCTCACCTTGCACGACGATGTGCATAACACGACAGCCAACATCGCAGATTCCGGTGTGCTAACCGCCTCGCGACCCTATGAAGCGATTTGGGGAGCACGGGACTGGACGTTGTTCAACGAGAGCGGCAACCAATATACACTCTCGCTAAAAACAGTCACGAACACCTCAGGTGATGTGAGCTATGCCAACTTGATAACTCCGACCATCTTCCACCTCTGGGACAACGCCTCCGTGAAGTACACGGCTTACAACGGCGCTGGACGATTCACCTCCGAGCCGTTCGATTCCGGAGCGCTGTCGTTCTGGCGCGAGGCTAGCTGGGGCTCGCTGCTGCCCGACGGCTCGAACGTCACCCTGCGCGTGCGCGCTGGGGACTCGAACAACACGTACGATTCGTCCTGGACGCCCTGGTCGTACGACCTTGCGGACGCGAACGGCTCGGCGCTGTCGCTCGGGGCGCACAGGTACCTCCAGGTGCAGGTCGACCTTGCGACCGCATACACCAACCGCACGCCCAGGCTGCTCTGGTTCAAAGCGTCCTACTACCAGTACCACGCAGATGGCGAGGTCGCAACCGGGGATTTCGCTCCGTCGTCCGTGTCGAACTGGGGACACTTCACCCACTCGGAGGAGCTTGCCAGCCAGGAAGTGGCCTACCAATATTCGACGGATGGCGGGGCTGTCTGGCAACCCGTGCCACCGGGGGGTGATCTCCGCGTGGTCCCTTCATCAAGCGCGCGCATCCGCTTCCGGGCTCGTCTGCACACGAACGATTCGTCGGTGTCTCCGACCGTCGAGTGGATGAGGCTCGTCTATGTCGGTGCGAGCCCCCTTCTGACGCTGGAGTGCGCCTGGAGCGATCCCAGACCCGTGCCAGGAGACACGGTCAGATTGGAGGCGTACGTGAACCACACGGCCGCCCAACATTCATCGAGGGTTTGGCTGAACCTCTCCCTCCCGACGGCGTGCATTGACTACCGCTCATGGGGGAGCGACTCCGTGGGCCTGACAATCATCGCGCAGCAGGTCAACTCGTCCACCGCCACGGCGCGGTTCGCATTCTCCGACCTTGCGCCAGGCAGCTACCACCTTTGGATCGAGGCCGCCGTGAGGCCCGGAGTGGCAGACGGCTCGGTGCACAGTTCGGGAGGCTCGCTGTCGTACACGGATCCTCTGGACGTCTTCGTCGCCGCGACCAGCACCGCGTCGGACATCGTGCCGCGCGCCCCTGTATTACGCGTCTGGGCGCTGTGCCTCGACTCCGAGCTGGATGTCGGAGGTGCCGCCAGATATGTCATCAATGTCGACAACATCGGGGACGGCCCGTCCCCGACGGCCTGGCTGAACGGGACGCTGGACGACCGCCTTTCGTACTTCAACTCGAGCGGAGGTTTCCTCCTGGAAGGCAAGGTCCAATTGCCTCTGGCGGACATCGCGCCCCACGAAAACGTCACGCTCTTCTGCAACGCCAGCCTCGGGTCGGACGCATCCCACGGCGAGGGCATCGAGTCCTCGTTCGCAATCGATTACGTGGACACCGCGGGATTCCATCGGTCGGCCGTCTCTGGGGAACCGCACGTGACAAGTGCTCTGGCTTCCGACATGTCCTTCGCCTTCGTCAGCTCGGCCGCGGAGGTGCACCCCGGGGAGAACCTGCTGGCCACCGCGTACTTCAACAACAGCGGATACGGTGTCGCCCTCACGGTCAACATCACCCTGACCATCCCGGGGACGCTCCTGCTGAACAGCAGCAACCAGGCGTACGAGGCGTCCGGCCAGAGCGCCTACTGGAACTTCACGGATGTCGGCCCCGGACCCCATTCCTTCGCGGTTACGTTCACGGTTCTCGATACCGGGCACGGGAACGCAAGCGCGAGCATCCACGCCGAGATGGCGGTCCTTGACCAGGTGGCGGGAGAGCTGGGCGTCGTCGCGGAGGGGGACGTGGAGATATCGGTCCTCAGGGTCTCGACGATATGGGAGAAGATATACTGGCCGTGGTCGGGCATCGGAGCCGCCGCGGCGTTGGCCTCCCTTGCGGTAGGACTCTGGTGGCTCTACAGGCCAACGCCGCCTGGCATATCCGACGCTTTCTTCATCTACAGGGACGGGCGGCTGATATCCCACAGGTCCGCTGCGAGCTCCATGAGAAGGGACCTTGACGAGGACCTCGTGAGCAGCATGCTGACCGCAGTCCAGCAGTTCGTCAGCGACTCGCTCTCCGAGAGGGAGACGGACAACGTGAAGAAGCTCGAGTTCGGGGAGAAGGAGATACTCATCGAGAGGGGAAAGTTTAGTTATCTGGCAATCATCTACACCGGGGACATGAACAAGAAGCTCAACGCGCAGATGGAGGAGCTTGTAGCGGGCATCGAGCGGGGCTTCCCGTCGCTGGACGGCTGGAACGGAAGCTCCAAGGACCTTGCCCCGATAGCGGGAATGCTCGACAAGCTCATCGGCGACTGGCAGAACAGCGTCGCCCCGGACAATTCACTGGGCGAGGTTGATTAGGTACAGCCGCTTGGCGCGGTTCAGCGCGACGACGTCCTGGGGCTTGAAGTTCTTCTCCGCGCCGGCGAGCGCGTTCACCAGTTCCACGAGCGCCTTCCTCGTCGGGTTGTTGATGTCCACTCCCACAGCGTCGATTTGATGCTTGATTATCGGCGAGGCGTGCTCCAGCCCGCCGTTCTGCACGCTGAAGTCCGCGATTATCTGGTCAGCCACGTCGGTCAGGGTTTTGATGCGGTTCTTGTCCATGGCCGCCTTCGGGAGCTGCGCCCGCGCCTTCGCGTTGACTTCCCTGACCTTCTGGGCCAGGTGCTGGAACGCCGCGTCGACGTTCTTCCCCGTCTTGGCGCTGGTGATGTAGCACTTTTCCTCCGCGCCCAGCTCCACGTTCTCGGCCACGAGCTTCTTCAGGTCCTTCTCCCCGAACTCGGCGGAGTCTGCGAGGTCCCCCTTGTTCGCGACGAATATCATCGGGACAGGCCCCGTGACCCCCACGAGCGACGGCAGCCAGTATTCGCGCAGGCTCTCGAGTGTCGCCTTCCGGGTGATATCGCAGACAAAGATGGCCCCCTCTATGCCTCCAAACGACAAAGCCTGGGTGTAGCGGTAGCCCTTCTGGCCGAGGATGTCCCATACGAGAAGGACCATGTGTGTCGTGCCGTCCCCGCTCTTGAGGTAGACGTCCTTCTTCGTTATCTTCGTGCCGATGGTCGTGAGGTACTTGTCGTCGAACTGGTCGATGACGAAGCGCCGCACAAGGCTGGTCTTGCCCACGGCTCCGTCCCCCAGGAGGATGATGTTCTTCTTGATGATCTCGTCGCCCATCTGAAAGCTCCGATGCTGGATAGTATTGCAGAGAGACATAAATGCCTTTCTGTGTTGTGACCGACGGCGGGCAAAGGATATTAAACCTTACCCCATTTTGCCGACCATGGACCTCGCTGCGTTCACGGTCAGCTTCACGGCCGCCTTCACTGGCCTCTTCGTCATAATGGACCCGTTCGTGTCCATCCCAGTGCTCCTGGGCATCTCTAAGGACGAGCCGCCGGAGGTCATGAGGAAGAGCGCCGACCAGGCCGTCGCTGTCGCGGGGGGCCTAATCATCGTTTTCATCTTCGCTGGACCGTTCATCCTCGACAGCCTCGACATAACCGTCGATGCGCTCAAGGTGGGCGGCGGCATCATCCTCATGCTGCTGGGGCTCGAGCTGGTGCTCGGATTCTCGTGGTCCAAGGAGGAGGCGCACAAGGACGTCCACGCAGCGGCCATCATCATCGGCACTCCGCTTATCACCGGCCCCGGCGTGCTGACGACCGCCATCGTCTACGTCGACTTGTATGACATCCCAGTGACCCTCGCGGCCGCCGTCCTCTGCATCTTCGTGACCTGGATCATCCTCCGGCAGGCATACCGCATAAACAAGGTCGTCGGTCCTCAAGTCATCAGCGTCATCTCGAAAATAATGGGGATGCTCCTCGTGGCGATGTCCATCCAGTTCATCGTGTCCGGCCTGGACGTCATGCTCCACCTGGGGCTCGGGCAGGGTTGAGGCGTTCGGAAAATGTAAGTCCTCGCGCGGCATCCCCGCCCGCATGAAGCGGCGGGGCCACATCACATTCACTTTGCTGTTCACGGCAATCGCGATTTACGCGATTGACAGGATGTACTTCGATTTGCCATCGTTGATTGTGGCGCTC
>DAIRED010000116.1:5898-7058 GCA_036795795.1 Thermoplasmatota archaeon
GCCATCCTCGCCTCCGCCATACCGGACATCCTCGAACCCGGCGGCTCGACGTCGCACAGGAAAGGCAGCCACAGCTGGCGCGTGCTTGGCGCAAGCCTCATCGTCTGCGGCGTCGGGCTCTACCTGCTGCCCCAGGACGTCGCATACTGGCACGCGATCTTCTTCCTGCCGTGGGGCTACGCGACGCACCTGTTGGCGGACGCGCTGACGCCAGCTGGATTGCCGTTCTGACGGGGCCGTGCCCGAATGGGAAGGCCGTCGCCGCCTACTGCTTGACCGGCTCGGTGGGGGCGGTTTCCTTCCTCGCGGCTTCCGGCTTGTACATCAACGCCAGCGCCATCGCCACGAAGCACATAATCGCCGCCGGTATGAACGCGTAGGTGAAGGACATGCCGTTGTCCTGGACGTAGCCGGCGATGAACGGGCCCGCGATGCCGCCGATGCCGTAGGCTGTGAAAACGTAGCCGTAGTTTATGCCCACGGTGTCCGAGCCGAACGAGTCGGCGGTCGCCGCCGGAAAGAGCGCGAAGTTGCCGCCGAAGTTGAAGCCGATGAGCGCCGCCACGATGTAGAACAGGTACTCGCTCCCCGTCGTGTAGAAGAAGGCCGCCATCATGATTCCCTGGAAGAGGAACATGTAGACGAGCGCCATCCTGCGCCCAATCTTGTCCGAGACCTGGCCCCACACAATCCTTCCCGCGCCGTTGAATATCGGCAGGCATATCGCCGCGCCGAGGACAGCAAAGTCAGCGGCCTGCATTGCGGTGAATCCGTGGCCCTCGAAGCCGTCGGTGGCATGCTTGGCGAAGTTCTGGACGTTGCCTATGACCATCAAGCCAGCCAAAGCCCCGAAGATGAACATGGTCCACAGCATGTAGTACTGCGGCGTCCTGAGCATCTCCTTCGGCGTGCAGCCCTTCGTGGCGCATCCGGGCTTCGGCGCAGGCGGGTTCCAACCGGCCGGCTTCCACCCGTCCGGAGGGTTGACCATGACTAGCGAGCCCAGGACGACCAGTATGAGGAATAGCACGCCGTAAATCATGAAGACCCAGTCGACGTTGGCAATGGTGTAGACGAAGGCGCCTGTCTCCTTGACGATGAGCCCGTCGAAACCAAGCACGCTCGGCGGGTTGGCGAGCAATATCCAGATGAACGCGCCG
>DAIRED010000117.1:0-7042 GCA_036795795.1 Thermoplasmatota archaeon
TTCGAGGAGCGGGTCTGGTTGAAACCGCCCGCATTGATTATCTGGGTTATTTCATCGAAGATATCTTCGATGTTGGCGCCGTTTTCGGAATAATAATAATCCGCCTCCGATGTGTTGGCGACGCGCCAGAGGTTGTATTCGACTGTTCCTGATTCGGTGCCGGGAATATGCGAGTATGCGTTCTGGGCGTCCTCAGCAGGCACCGCTGGCGCGGGATTTGCGTATGGAGTCGCGTAATGCTCGAGGGCCAGGCCGATTGTGTAAATTGGAATATTCGCATCCAGTAGTCCCATCCTGTTTTCGGATGCTCCGTTGCCCGCTTCTCCTGTCATCCAGACTCCCGGCAGCGCCTCGGTGTAGTGCCAATATTTCCCGAAGTGGTCGTTGTAGTTGACTATAGGGAAGGCTGGCGCGTCCATGTCGTGCCACGGGCACCACTCGTCGCTGCCGGTTTCCAGCTTGTTTTTCGTGAATGTGGACGTGTCCGACGACTGGTAATCCGCCCCGTCAGATAGGGCTACGACTGCCGCGATGTTATCTGGGAAGGAGGTCCTGAAGGAATCGACTCCAGTCCATCCCATCCCAATGGCGTCCCAGATGGCCGTGTTCGTGTTCCCCTGCCCGTCCGGGATGCCGTTTATCGCGGCTAAAACGCTTGCGCGCCCCGCGCCGGCCAGAGAGATGATTGTCCTCTCCCAAACTTCGTTCGCTCCTTGGAAGTCCACTATTCCCACTGCCGAAGCGTTAGAGAAATCGTTGACCATGGCTATCGCGGCATCCTTCACGACGCGGAGATATGTTCTGCCGTCGGGCGCAGTTCGGTCCGTCATCGAAGGCGAGTTGTCTATGACGATGGCAACTAGCACATCCGCCTTCACCCCGAACGCCCCCTCTGGTTCCTCCATGTAGTACGATTCGTTGTAGCTGTGGTACTGTTTGTTGACGTCCGCGACTCCGTGTGTGAAGTTCTCCCCCGTCGTGGGGTTCAATGTATAGTCCCAGTCCTTGACGACGTCCGTCTTGACGCTCGTGTAGGTGGCGGAGAGGAAGTCGAGCGGGCCCTCGCTGTTGATGTTCAGGAGGGTCGCCTCGTGCGTCCACTTGCCATCGCCGCTCTCCATGTCGTCGAAGAAGAAGTAGACGAACGTGTCGTGCGTGGCGTTGTTGTTGAACCACTCGAAGACCTCGCCGGTCTCGTTGAGCGGGTCGATGAGGATGCGCAGCGTGCGCGCCCCGGTCGCCAGCGGCCTCCAGATGACCTCGGCGGTCGTGTTCTCATTGGGCTTGACCGCGATGGAGTCTGAGCCGATGGTCGTGTTCTCGTCCATGAATCGGACGAGGGCGCTGGCCTCGGCGCTCCCCGCGAGGTTGTGCACCGTCGCCCTCAGGACGTACGAGCTGCCAATCTGCGGGTGCAGGTCGTCGATGACGACGTCGACGCAGGCTATCTTGAGCTCGCTTCTCGTGTCTGGCCGCCCGAGCCAGTCCGATATAAGGAATGCGAGCTCGCTCCTTGCCTCCGGCGCGTCGGGCATCTCCCAGCCCCCGTCGGCCAGGTTTTCGAGGGAGAACGAGTTGAGGACCGTCGGGTAGGAGAGGCTCCTCACGCCCAGATATGTGCCGGACGCAGAATCATGGAGCAGGTAGCCGGCGGCGTCCGCCGCGGGCGTCAGCGCGTCGCAGGCGCCGGCCGTGGTCACGTAACTGATGCCGTGCCCCAGCACGTCCCCGGCGACGCCGGTTATGCGGGCGGGCAGCGGCTCGTCAGCGTCGATCGCGGCTACACCGAAGTAAGTGCTCAGGAACGCGGGGTCGAACTGGCGGCTGGCATTCCTCCCATGGAGCCACATCTCACCGCTCCAGACCGAGAGGTACTCCGTGAGCCTCGTCGTGTCGTTCGCGGTCAGGGCGTTCGCGGCGTCGCCGCACACCCATATCATGGCGCTGTAGTTGTTCATGTTGTCGTTAACGGGGAACGAATTCGACCCGTCGATTCTCGTGTAATTGTACAGCCCGCCGAAGGCGTCGAGCGCCCCCGTGACGTACGCGCTCTCGTTGCGGAGCGTGCCGCCGTTGTTGGCGCTGCCGTCGTCGTCCACGACCAGTATCCTGAACAGGACGCTTATCGTCGTGGTCGTGACCAGCCCGCCGGCCTGGTTGTTCCTCTCGTTGGACTCGTCAATGTCGTTGTTGGGGTCCACGCGCACGATGAGCGAGTGAACGCCCGTCAGGGTCGCGTTCCAGGTCCAGGTCTGGCTGATTTTACCGCCGTGGCCAGGCACCACTATGGTCGGCCGGTAGCTGTCGGCGAGCGGGGTGGTGTCGAGGAGGAGGTCCGCCGCAACCGTGCGGTTGACGTTCCCGTTGTTGCGTATCCAGGCGGTGATGGAGACTGCCTCCCTGAAGAAAACTGTCTCGGGCACGATGTACTGGCCCGTGACAGCGAAGTCGATGACGTTCTTCTCCGCGAGGTTGCCAAGCCACAGCACGACGGCGTACGCGACGTCGGTCTGGACCGAGATGTCGTCTATCCTTCCGAAGTCCCAGCCGAACATCACGGTGCGCGAGCTGTGCGCCTCGAAATCGAACGACACGGCGTCGGAGACCCCGGGCGACCTGTCGAACATCGACACGGCCCCCGCTCCAGGATTGAGTATGTACGAGACGCTGTCCGCAATCCTCTCGGTTGTGTTGACGTATTTGATCGGCGTGGACCAGTTGCTTGCGACGGGGTGCGCCGGGTTGCCGACGAGCTGCGCGCTCAAGTCCGCACTTACTCCGAGGGAAGAGAAGTGCAAAGCGGTCTGCGCCCAGTTAAGGACGTCGGCGTCCCCGAGCAGGTGCTGGCCGACGAGCCAGAGGCTCCCGGTGTCGTTCGTTCCCGCAGTCTCGAACAGGTACCTGTTGAGGTTGTACCTGTCGTCGGCCGTGATTGTGCCGGTGCTCTCGTAGCCGCAGTTCCAGATTACGACGTCGTAGTCGACAAGCTCGGTTCCGCTGCCGCGGTACGCCGGGCCGCTGCCGCCGGGGACCGTGTGGAGGTCGTATTCGAACCCGCCGCTGTTCAGCGCCTCGCGGAGGTACCTGGTCGAATCCAGCTCCCCGCCGTCGTGGTTGTCGTCATCGACCAGCAGGATGGTGGGCATTATCGTCAGGGTGTAGTTGAGGAAGTTGTTGCCCGTGTCGTTGTCGGGAATCGGGGACGTTACGACCGCCGAGATGTAGAGCACGTGGTTGCCCCCCGGCCCCGCGTCGCGCCAGATGAACCGCTCGGTGGTCTCGTCGGGCGAAGCGCCGATGTTGAATAGCGAGTAGTCTATCTGGCTCCCGCCCACGCCGTCCCGAACCTCCATCCTGACGGTGGCGTTGCCCAGGCCGACGTTGCTCACCTTGACGCGGATGTTGATCGTGTCGCCGTTCGTGGGCTCTGTCGGGTCCACCGTGACGTTGAGGATGTCGATGCCGATGTTCGGGCGGGCGCCTATCTCCTGGCCGAGCACGACGAGCACGACCCTCGTGGCGACGTGCCCGGCGAGGTCCGTGGCGCGGACGGTCGCTGGGTAGTAGCCGTCGCTCGTCACCGCGGAGCCCATCGTGAGCGCGACCTGGAAGACGCCGTTCGCGCCCTCGGTCAGGGGTATGTTGACCCCGAGCCCCAGGCGGCTCATGTCCACCGTCGGGCTCGTGACGTCGAGGTCGCCGTTGGAGTCCGAGAGCCTTGCGAAGAAGGTGAAGGGCATCTGGTTCTGGATGGGCTCGTGCCTCACGGTCGAAAGGTCCGAGTCGGCCCAGGCCTCCATTATCAGCGGCGCGTAGGTCTGGTTTCCGCCCTGGAGCTTGGTGCCCCAGACGAACGTGTTGCGTTCCTGGTCTATGACCGAGACGTCCATCACGGAGGTCTGGTAGACGTCCGTCCTGTGGACCTTCCACACGTCCTGCGGGTCCCAGCTCCCGTCGTTGCCGTTGTCGATGAACGTGACCTGGCCTCCGTCGGCCACGTCGTATCCCGTGGATGTTCCGTTCACGGTCAGTATGACCCTGGAGTTGGCGGCGAGAAGGCTCCTGCCGCCGTTGTGGGTGATGAATATCTCCGCGCCGTTCGACCACTCGGGCATGCCCGAGGGCTGCACGCGGCCGACGAACGCTATCTGCGTGGTCTTGGTCGGCGGCGGGAGCTGCCCCACGAAGGCGATGATGCTCGAGAAGAGCAGGACCGTCAGCCCGAGGATGAGGATGGTACCGATTAATTCGGAGACGCCCTCCCGGTTCCACCTCCTCTTGCCAGTCAGCCGTTTCATTGGCTCACCCCAGTATCGTGTTCCCCATCACGGTCACGTCGTCGATGTAGAAGCCGCCGAAGCCGACGGTGGTGCTCTTGAATGCGAGGTACGCCGGGTTCGCGTTCGTGACGACCCTGAACCTGAGCATGATGGCGTTGCCGGTGAAGGCGGAGAGGTCCACGTTCAGGCGAGTGAGCGTGCCGGCGGGGACCCAGTAGCTCCCCGACGAGATGCCGGTGTACGATTTGCCGTCCACCTTGCCGTCGCTGGCGTCCGTCTCCGTCCCGGAGACGTTCCAGGCCGCGCGAACTCCCAGGTTGATGGCGGACCACGTCAGGCCGTTGTCCTTGCTGATTTCCACGCGGAACCCGTCCGGCGGCGCGCCGTCCTTGGTGTTGATGTTGAATTTGAAGAACGCGCCTAAGGTGGCGTTGCGGGCGTTGGTCAGGTCGATGGGACCGCATATCAGCGAGTTGTCGATGCCCTTCTTCATGTAGCCGCCGGTCGTGACGTTGCCGTTCCACCAGGCCCAGTCGCCGCTGTGCGCCGAGTGGGTGCCCAGCGGGGATGCCCACGTCCGGTTCACGAGCTGCCAGGCGTCCGCCGAGGCCGCGTTGACGGCCGTTTCGTCAGCCCGCGACACCGCTACCTTGACGTCGTCGATGTACCAGCCGTATCCCGTTCCGCCGCCGTACTGGTAGTACTGGAACTTGACGCGGACGTTCGAGCGGTACTCGTAGTTGGCCGCGCTCGCGTTCACTCCGTCCGGCACCCAATCGAGCAGGTCGACCCCGACCTTCTCCCAGGCGAACGTGCCTCGGCCGCTGACGCCGTTCCAGCCCCACTGGATGAACGTGCCGAACGAGTCGGTGCGACCGGTCTGGTTGAGGCGCAGGTTCCCGGTGTAGGCGCTGCTCGGGACGACGTACTTCCACTTCCAGCTGGCCTGGAGACTCGGGTTCAGGTCCCGCTCCATGTAACCGACGAGGAGGACGCCGCCGTTCGCGCCTGGCACGATGTTGTACTTGTGCCAGAAGCTCAGGTCGGCCGAATCTATGTTGGTGAGGTTCATCGACTGCGTGACGGCGGACTTGTTGCTGTTCGGGCCGGAGGGGGAGAGGCCGGGGTTGGAGGAGCCGCCGCTCACGCCGCTGGTGAAGGACCACGGGTTCGGCTTCGTGCCCGCGGCGAGGTTGTTCCCCGAGAGGTCCTCCGCCGACGATGCGACCGTGCAGGTATGGAGAGTGCTCGCGCTGAAGTCGTCGTGATAGGCGGTCATCTCGGTGTCCAAGGAGTTCCAGGAGAATGTCCAGCCGCCTGGGTTCGGGGAGCAGCTGAAGGCCGCTTCTGCGCTCGCGGTGTTCATAGCCTCGCTGAAGGTCACGATGACCGGTTGGCCCAGGCCGACCCCCGTCGAGCCATCCGAGGGGACCGTCAGGGTTATCGTGGGCGGGGTGACGTCGACTGTCCTGAAGCTCCACGGGTTCGGAGCCGCTCCGGCTATCAGGTTGTTGCCGGTGGTGTCCTGTCCTGCGGTCACCTGGACCGTGTACAGGGTTCCCTGTGCGAAGTTGTTGTGCGTGATGGTGAGAACTGTGTTGCCGCCGCTCCACGCAACCCCCAATCCTCCCGGGTTGGGGTTTATCGTGTAGGTTACCGTGCCAGTGTTCATGGCTTCGCTGAAGGTGATTACAATATTCTGGGTCACGGCCACGCCGATTGCGTTGTTCGCGGGGTTCGTCACCGTTATCGTCGGCGGGTTGTCGATTATCGTCGTGAAAGACCACGGGTTCGGAACGGGCCCGGCCACGATGTTCAGGCCGCCCAAATCGAGCGCCTGGGTCACAGTGAACGTGTAAACGGTGATTGCGGCGAAGTTCGTATGCGTCAGCGTAACCCTGGTGTTGCCTCCGCTCCATACGGCCGCCCACCCGCCGGGGTCCGGCACGCAGGTGTATGTGAGGCTTCCAGTGTTCATCGCCTTGTTGAAATCGATGACGACGGGCTGCGTGAGCAGTACGTCCACCGCCCCGTCGGCGGGGGTCGTGGCCGTGATGCTCGGCGGCCCGGTCGTCGTGAAGCTCCACGGGTTGGGCGCATTATCGCTTGAAATTTTGATGTCGTCTATCCAGTAATATTCCTGAGTATTCGAGTCGCAATCTACGTCGAAGGAGAGGTCTACGTCCGGCTGGCCGTCATAGGCCGAAAGGTCGATTGTGTACAGATGCCAGACGCTCGTCGCCTCGTCCACGGTGTCCCCGTCGATGTCCAACAGCGTGTCCCATGTTCCCCAGTCGTTGGTCGAGACCGAGACTTGGAGGGTGTCCTCGCCGTTCTCCGTTCCGTACGACTGTGTGTAGAACGTCAGGACTCCGTCCGTTACCGAGGAGAAGTCCATATTGTCCATCCCCAACCACGAATACCCGTCGCCCTCTGACCTGGCCGAATACGTTCCGATGGCTCGGTCGGTCACGATGTTCCAGTCCCAGGTTCCACCGCCTCCGGTGTACCAACCGTCGAAAGTTCCGGACTCGAAGCCGGTTGAGACGACCAGGACGTAGGGCAGTATCGAGGCCCCCGACAGGTCGCGGCAGTCATTGACTGTCACGGTGTAGGTCGTGCTCTGGGCGAAGTCGACGAAGTGGCTGAGCGTCACGATGGTGTTGCCGCCGCTCCAGACCGCGCTCCATCCGCCCGGGTTGGGAGCGATATTCCATACCAGCGTTCCAGTGTTCATAGGCTCGCTGAAGGTTATGACGATG